>SVFL01000016.1 GCA_015056885.1 Lachnospiraceae bacterium | reverse complement strand
GGAAAGGTGATTTTTTTGTATAACAAACACCGCGCACCCGCATAGCGGGTGGTTGTCCGTTTCGTGCGTACTTCGTTTCTCTTTTGAGAAACTCGTTGCAACGCACTCAACAGGCTAAAGCCCATAATACGATAGAAAAAACGGATTAACCAATCGGCTAATCCGTTTTTTCTGTGGTATTAATCCACTTTAAATATCCATTAATAAACAAATCCAATGCACCATCCAATACGGCATCCACATTTCCGGTCTCCACATCCGTACGATGATCTTTCACCATAGTATAGGGCTGCAATACATAAGAACGAATCTGATTGCCCCAGCCAATCTCCTTGACCTCGCCGCGGATATCAGACAACTTCTCTACATTCGCTTCCTGCTTCAGCAAAAACAGCTTAGCCTTTAACATCTGCATTGCCTTGTCCTTATTCTGGAACTGGCTTCGTTCATTCTGACACTGTACCACTGTTCCTGTGGGAATATGAGTAATACGAATTGCTGATGAAGTCTTGTTAATATGCTGACCACCGGCACCACTACTTCGATAGGTGTCGATACGCAAATCCTTCTCGTCAATCTCTACATCCACATCTTCCTCAATCTCCGGCATTACATCCAGAGACACAAAAGAGGTCTGACGCTTGCCCTGAGCATTAAAAGGCGAGATACGAACCAGACGATGTACACCCTTTTCTGCTTTCAGATATCCATAAGCATTTACACCATTCACCTGAAAAGTCACCGACTTAATACCTGCCTCGTCTCCGTCCAGATAATCCAGCACCTCCAGCGTAAAGCCCTTGCGCTCTGCCCATCTGGTATACATACGATACAGCATGCCGGCCCAGTCACAACTCTCTGTACCGCCTGCACCTGCATTAATCTTTAAAATTGCATTGTTCTTGTCATATTCTCCGGACAAAAGAGTACTGATGCGCAATTCCTCAAGCTCAGCAATAAACTCATCCAACTCACCACGAATTTCAGCCACCAGACCTTCATCATTTTCCTCATAGCCCATCTCAATCAGGGTCTGAATATCCTCAAACTGAGTAGACAGCTTATCACAAAGTTCCACCGTATCTTTCAGATTCTTCAGCTCTTTCATCTTGAGATTAGACACATCCGGATTATCCCAAAACCCTGGCGCCTCCATCTCCATCTCAAGCTCCTCAATACGCTTGCCTTTATTCTCCAAATCCAGAGATGCCCCCACTTCCTTAAGCGTTGTTTCATAGGATAACACCTCTGTCTTCATCTGATCCAACTCAACCATACTATCACCTTCCCAATTTACAAATCATAACACACGTTCTTAAATACTCACGAATCTTTCACATCCAGCCAATTCCCTTAAACCATTCTCATTCCGGCCTGTGGACGTATATTGCTACGGGCGCGGCACTTATATCCTACAAAGGCCCCTTGAAAAACGTCGGCACTTGCTCGTGACACCCATGTGTCACGAGCTTAGTACCGCTACGTTTTTCACGGAGTGCAAACGCGTCCGTGTAGGATATAAGCGCCGCGCCCGTCGGCATTACTTACGGCCACAACACTGCTTGTATTTCTTACCGCTTCCGCAAGGACAGGGATCATTGGGATAAACCTTGTCATTATCACGCTTCTTGGGCGCCTTCGCAAGAGAATCATCCTTATTGGTACCGGTAACCTTAGCTACCTGCTCACGCTCAACCTTCTGCTCCACCTTGATATGCAGAAGCATACGTACGGTCTCTTCCTTAATGTTCTGAGTCATCTCATCAAACATCTCATAACCGCTCATCTTATACTCAACTACAGGATCTTTCTGACCATACGCCTGCAAACCTACACCCTGACGCAACTGATCCATATCATCAATATGATCCATCCACTTACGGTCAATTACCTTAAGCAAAATTACTCGCTCAATCTCACGGATAGCCTCAGCCTCAGGGAATTCAGCCTCTTTTGCCTCGTAAAGCTTCACAGCCTCCTCTTTCAGCTGCTGCTTTAAACTGTTCTTCTTCGCCTTCTTCACACGCTCTGCAGTAACAGGCTCCAAAGGAATGGTAGGCAAAAGCAAAGTGTTCAGCTCATTATAATCCCAATCTGCCTTATCAATATCGTCATTGATACTGATATCCACACAATTCTCTGTGATATCTGTAATCATCTTGTAGATGAAATCTCTCATATTCTCACCGTCCAATACGCGGCGACGCTCCTCATAAATGATTTCACGCTGCTCACTCATAACACGGTCATACTCCAGCAGATTCTTACGAATAGCAAAGTTATTGCTCTCTATCTTCTTCTGGGCAGTCTCGATACTGTTTGTCAGAGCCTTGTGCTCAATCTCCTGACCCTCAGGAATACCCATGGCATTAAACATGGTAATCAGTCTCTCAGAACCGAACAGTCTCATCAAATCGTCTTCCAGAGAAAGATAGAACTTAGACTCACCGGGGTCACCCTGACGACCGGAACGTCCACGCAACTGATTGTCAATACGTCTGGACTCATGACGCTCTGTACCGATAATCTTAAGACCACCGGCAGCCTTTGACTCGTCATCCAGCTTAATATCCGTACCACGGCCCGCCATATTGGTTGCGATGGTTACCGCACCATGAATACCTGCATCCGCTACAATCTCTGCCTCCATCTCATGGAACTTTGCATTCAAAACCTTATGCTGAATACCGCGTCTCTGCAAAATACGGCTGATTTCTTCACTGGACTCAATGGTAATGGTACCTACCAATACCGGCTGTCCCTTTGCATGCGCTTCTTCAACAGCATCTGCAATAGCGTGCAGTTTCTCCTTCTTGGTCTTATAAACGGCATCCTGCAAATCAATACGCTGAACAGGTCTGTTCGTAGGAATCTCCACTACGTCCATGCCGTAAATCTCTCTAAATTCTTTCTCCTCAGTAAGTGCAGTACCGGTCATACCACTCTTTTTCTTGAACAAATTAAAGAAATTCTGGAAGGTAATGGATGCAAGGGTCTTGCTTTCACGCTTAACCTTTACATGCTCCTTCGCCTCAATCGCCTGATGCAAACCGTCGGAATAACGACGTCCGGGCATAATACGTCCGGTAAACTCATCTACGATAAGAATCTCATCATCCTTCACCACATAATCCTGGTCGCGGAACATCAGATTGTGTGCTCGCAAAGCCAGAATGGTATTATGCTGAATCTCCAGATTCTCAGGATCTGCATAATTCTCGATATGGAAGAAACGCTCAACCTTCTCGATACCCGCATCGGTCAGATTAATAACCTTATCCTTTTCATTTACGATGAAATCTCCGGTCTCCTCCTGAGTTACACCCATGATGGCATCCATCTTGGAGAGTTCCTTCATATCATCACCGCGCTTCAACTGACGCGCCAGAATATCACATGCCTGATACAAAGCAGTGGACTTACCGCTCTGTCCGGAAATAATCAAAGGAGTTCTCGCCTCATCAATCAATACAGAGTCCACCTCATCGATGATAGCATAATTCAAATCTCTCAAAACAAGCTGTTCCTTGTAAATAACCATATTATCACGCAGATAATCAAAGCCCAGCTCGTTGTTGGTCACGTAAGTAATATCACAGCGATACGCCTCCTGACGTTCCTCACTGGTCATTCCGTTCAAAACAACACCAACCTTGAGACCTAAGAATTCATGAACCTGTCCCATCCACTCCGCATCACGCTTTGCCAGATAGTCATTGACGGTTACAACATGAACACCCTTGCCCTCAAGTGCATTCAAATATGCAGGAAGAGTGGAAACTAAAGTCTTACCCTCACCGGTACGCATCTCTGCAATTCGACCCTGATGCAAAATAATACCACCGATCAACTGCACACGATAATGCTCCATATTCATGACACGCTTGCCCGCCTCACGAACGGTAGCAAAAGCCTCAGGGAGCAAATCATCCAAAGTCTCTCCCTCTGCCAGTCTCTTCTTATATTCTTCTGTCTTCCCCTTCAGTTCTTCATCGGAGAGAGCCTGCATTGTGGGTCGCAATGACTCGATTTTCTCCACAATAGGCATAATGCGCTTCAACTCTCTGCTACTATGAGTTCCAAATAATTTTTCTGTTAATTTCATCTTACTTCCTTACCAATCTGCGCCGAATAACTGACGCGAATTAACCATATCCGTCCAATGAAAACACGGTCCAAACAGTATTTTAACAGATTTACCCATCAGATTCAACCTTTCATTGAAATTCTGTTATTAACAAATTCTTAACTTTGTGTAAATTATACACTTATTCCTTGAAAAAACGTCACTTTTGTAAATTGACAGAACATTTATCTAAAAAGTATAATAGATATAATAAACTAAACCTTGATGCCTGTGGCTAAGAATAACATGCGAGGTCTTCAACTATGAAAAGACTTTCTACCATGCAACTGCTTCCCGGAATGATTGTAGCACAAGACGTTTTTACCTACGACCGTCAACTGCTCATGTCCAAGGGTACAGTTCTCACAGACAGATTAATAACGAAGCTGGACTTATACGGTATTCTGACAATTTATGCTGAAGATGCTCCGGCGAAATCAGAGGACGAGCTTCCGCCTGACGAGGGCGATGCCGGACCTTCTTATTCCCAGCGCATCCAGAATTCACCTGTCTTCAAGAAATTCAAGGCAGACTATGAGCTTAATGTAGATTCTTTCAAAAACGCACTGAATGCCGTAGTAGAACGCAATATTGAACTGGATGTCAACACCCTGTTGCACAATACATTGGATATGATTGCTGCCGGAAAGGGTCAGATTGGCATTCTTGACATGTTGCAAAACATGCGGGAATACGACGATTCCACATTTACGCACTGCTTGAATGTGGGACTTATCTGTAACGTACTTGCCACCTGGTTGAAGCTCTCTCCGGAGGAGGTGGAAATGGCCACTGCCTGCGGACTCTTCCACGATATTGGCAAGCTGATGATTCCCCATTCCATCATCACAAAACCCGGCAAGTTAGATTCCCAAGAGTACGCCATGATTCAGAAGCATCCCATCATCGGTTATCAGCTTCTTCAGGCGCAAAGTGTGGATGACCACATTCGCAACGCCGCTTTAATGCATCACGAACGCTGTGACGGCAGCGGTTATCCCATGCGACTTACCGGACAGGATATCGACGCTTATGCACGTCTGGTCTCCATTGCAGACGTCTACGATGCCATGACCGCAGCCAGAGTATACCGCGGACCATTGTGTCCTTTCCGTGTAATCGAAATTTTCGAACAGGAAGGATTTGAAAAATATGATATAGAATATCTGCTCACCTTCCTTGAAAATGTTGTAAATTCGTACATCCGCAACCGCTGTCTGTTAAACGACGGCAGGGAAGCTGAGATTGTCTTTATCAACAAGGACAAACTCTCCCGCCCCATGGTACGTTGCGGAGAGCAATACCTCAATCTGGCTGACACGCCCGATTTGTTTATCGAAGAAATACTCTGATTTTGATTCCAACAAGAATGGAGATTATGATTATGCCAACTTCTTCAACAACTTTGGAGCTCTACATAAACCGGCAGGACTGCCCTGATGGGGCGCCCTCATTTACTTCTGTAAGTGAAGCACTCGTTGCTCTGGACAGTCTTGCCCCTCTTCCAAAAGAAATTACGGAGCATCTTGAGCAGGGCAAAATTTTTCCCGCCCCCGACTACGATGTAACCCCCGTAATTATTCATATTGGTCCGGGAACCTATCGTGAACAATTAATTGTCACACGTCCCAAGGTTAGCTTTGACGGTGCCGGTGAGGATACCGTTATTGTTTACGGACTGGGCGCATTTGAAGAAATGCCCGATGGCGAGAAGCGCGGAACCTTCCGCACTGCCAGTGTACGCATTGACGCACCGGACTTTACCGCAAGGAATCTGACCTTCCAAAACGATGCAGGCTTTGGCCATACTGTCGGACAGGCTCTTGCCCTCTATGTGGATGCAGACCGTTGCTCCTTTGAGAATTGCCGTTTCCTCGGTAGTCAGGATACACTCTTCACCGCCCCTCTTCCAATGAAGGAAGCCAAGCCCGGCGGTTTCAGAGGACCCGGAGAATTCAAGCCCCGTGTTATGGGAAGACACTTTTACAAAGATTGCTTTATTCAGGGTGATGTGGACTTCATTTTTGGCAGCGCTACCGCCTGGTTTGAGAATTGTGAAATTTATTCCAAATTGCCCGGGGACAGAAAGCCCCCTGAAAGCGGCGAAGAGGTCTGCTATGGTTACGTGACCGCAGCGTCCACTTTTGAAGATGTACCTTACGGCTATGTATTTAACAACTGCCGTCTTACCAGCGACTGCCCCCCTCATACCATATATCTGGGCAGACCCTGGAGAGAATTTGCCAAGACCGTGTTCATCAACTGCGAACTGGGCGAACACATCCATCCTTTGGGTTGGAAGGACTGGAACAAGCCCCACGACCACTTCTTCTACGCAGAGTACAATTCCACCGGCCCCGGTGCCGCACCCGATGAACGTGCCGACTTCTCCCACCAGCTTTCAGAAGCAGATGCGAAGAAGTATACGATTGAAAATGTATTGGGAGATTGGAATCCTAATTAAAATGAATTCATAATTCCTGTGAGTCACTTCCCTGCGAAGTGACTCCTTTTTACTTATTAAAAAATTTTGTCACCAAATGAATCCTCCCACCGTTTATAAGGTGTAAGAGTTCTCTTACCGGCGCCAATACAACAGGAGGTAGTTGAAACATGAACCGCGAAAAAGACTTAGAACGCATTATGGAGTACTACAGTGACTCCATATACCGTATGAGTTATTTTGTACTGCAAAATGACCAGGATGCCCAGGACATTCTGCAGGAAACATTGATTAAATATATGCAGAAAGCACCTGATTTCCGGTCAGAGTCCCACGAAAAAGCATGGCTTTTACGGGTAGCCAATAATTTATGCAAAGATATGCTGCGTTTCCAAAAACGGAATCGACACACAGACATAGAAGAGTTGACAGAATCCTATGCCGACACTGCCGAACTCGCACGGACGGAAACCCGCGAACTCATTACACAGGTTTTCACCCTTCCGCCCAAATACAAACAAGTCATTTATCTACATTACTATGAGGGTTACTCCGTCAAAGAAATTGCAACCATTCTAAAAATTTCAGAAGGTGCAGTCAAAAAACGTCTCGAACGGGGAAGAAACCAGCTACGCCTGATTTTAGAGGAGGATAAATGATGAAACAAAACAAATTTAATCATATCATGAATCAGATTCAATTATCTGAACAGGATAAAGAACGTATTTTAAAGAATTGCCAAAAGCAAAAGCATGTAGACAACAAACTATTTTTGTACTCCGGCCAGATTGCCGCAGCCCTGTGCATTGCCCTTCTGTCCGCCACTTCCCTGACAGCTTATGCCGCTGTCAATGCCTATCAGGCCTACATGGAACAAATGAGTGCAGAAGAAATGAAAGAGCGTTACGACAATATCCATGAGGGAACCAAGGAAGGCGACAGTTTCTCCAGAAAACTTACCGAAACGGAGCGTGCGCGCATGAATCAGTTGCGCGAGGAATACTGGCAGGGACTTCGCTTCCCCGCCACAAGCATGTACTGTTTTGATGGCACCACAGCTGACAAACCAGCCGACATGGCCATCTACTACGACTATGTAAACATGATTTTCCACATTCCGGAAACCGAGCTTACCGATGAAGAGCTCCTGCAAATCATCGATGTATGGGAAAAAGGCAATTATAGCTTAAATTCTATCAATAACGCAAATGCCGGCAATGTTTCGGCTGACTCTTCTCAAGACAACGGAGAATTATCAGAAGCGGAGGAAGCTAAATTACTGGCAGAAGCTCAGGCAGAAATGGCCAAACACACCCATGCCGTTCCCAAGACCGATGAAGAAATCATCGGGCAGTCTGCCTTCGCAACTATCAGTACCGTTACCGGCAAAGATTTGAGCTTAGCAAATTGGACAGTCACACTCTATGGAGACACCAATCCCCAGTATCGCGTAACCTGCGATATGGACGGACGCAGACAAAACATTTTCTACAGCCCTGACAGCACCCCTGACCATCTGGTAGTCCGCCGCTACGCAGACTACGATATGTCAGAGAATGCACCGTCTTATGCTGTAACAACCGTCACCGAAGCATGGATTCAGGAGAATCTCTCCCTTTGGGCACAAAACATGAAAGACATCCTCGCAAACGCTTTCGGTGTAACGGATTCCGTTGACAAATGTGAATATTTCTACCCGCAGGAAGTATTTTCCGGAGAAACCAACTGTATCTGGTTCTGCCTGACCACTTCCAACGGCGACCGGTATCTCTTTACTTACAATGTAAGAGAGCTTCTTCTTAGAGAAATGGCTACCTACGATGCCGGTAAATATGATAATATTGACTTAAGCTCCGGTTACGATGCATACGGAATTATAGAACTCCAATAGCGGAATACATTATAACGGCCCCCTGCAATTTATCCTGCAGGGGGCCAGCCATTGACATGATTTTTATCTATCTTTTCTTATAAACAACCAACTCCGGATTTGCTCCGTCTTCCTCATAAGTACATACAAGAATGAACTCCATATTTGCAACAATACCAAAGCATCTGTCTCCACCAAATTCACATTCCAGCTGGTTTCCCAAATAAGTAGCTCCATCATCTAAAAATTTAACACTTTCTCCATTCGGAAGTTTATATTCAAGATTGACATAACCACCGACAAGTGCACTAAGACTTTCGACCTTTGGCATTCCTTCAATGTGCAAAGCATTGATTTCACCAATAAGTTGATGCTTGAATTCATCGAATTTCTCTTCACCACCAAGCGTAGCATACTTTTTCCAATAATCGAGTTTCGGAAGCATATCTTTCATATATGTACGAACCTGCTCAGAAGAAAAGTTTTCATTTGCCATATGTTCAACACAGAATTCAATCAAGTCATCCATATTTTCATATGTGTATTCACCGTCCGCATAACACCATTTGCAATATTGTTCATTAAAAAAACCATCTATTTCTTTACTAATATTAGAATCCTCAAGAGGCATACCACAACACTGACAAATCAACTGCCTCGGAGCTCCCAAAAGAGTATTGATTGAAACATCAAACAGTTTTGACAGCAGCTTCAAAGTTTCTGTGTTTGGTGTTGTTTCTCCATTTTCCCAACGAGATACAGCCTGACGAGTCACATATACTTTTTCGGCAAGTTCATCCTGTGATAATCCTGCTTTATTCCTCAACTCTAATATAATATTCTTCGTTTCCATGATTACATTCACCTCCAAAGCTATTATATAGCGAACATATCAAACTGCAAAGCAACTCGTTGTTGCTATAATTAACTCAGTCTCTCAGAGAAAATTAATCAAAGAGGCTCAGCAAAATTGTCGCGCCAAGAGTCAATTCTCTTGAACTCGGGTCTATACATAAAAATTGGTCTGCAAGACCCGAAAATACGTAAAAGTCTGGGAAAATATTGTGAAAAACTGCCACTCACGGGT
Organism: Lachnospiraceae bacterium; assembly: GCA_015056885.1. Taxonomy (GTDB): domain Bacteria; phylum Bacillota; class Clostridia; order Lachnospirales; family Lachnospiraceae; genus Acetatifactor. The sequence goes on along the minus strand of SVFL01000016.1, from coordinate 45,332 downwards.
CTATACACAAAAACCCTCGCCTGAGACCCGTTAAAAATGGAAAATCCGGGTCTCACCAACCATTTTTTCTGTATAGACCCGGATACTACTAAATTGCACTGGAAATCCGGAAAGATTTCCATGATTTTGGGTCTCCCGTGATAGAAATTTTGCATAGACCCATACCAGGGTATATGCAAAAATTTTCATAGAAAAAAATCTGTCCATCCCACAGTCGTCCAAATGCTACAATTCTGCTGAATCCCGGGCTGCAAAACTATCATCAACATTCTTTTAAATATTCCGATTATCTTTTTTCTTAAGCAACTGGGAAGTATCCAGCGTTGCTTCCGATTCCTTCTGCTTCTTAGACTTATCGGGCTTGGATTTCTTGGCCTTCTTCTCCTTTTTCGTCGCCTCCGCAGAATCAACTTCTTTTAAAGCCCCACTGTCGGAAGCCTCTGCGCCACCTCCGGATACACTACCGGCCACGCCTCCTGCTTCACCCAAACCGCCTGCACTTCCACCGGACACTCCGCTATTATCAACGCCACCGGTCGCTTCCTCAACAGCCGCATTCTTCCTCTGCACGCCCTTCCAAGCAGGAACATACTGGAATCTTCTCATAGCCACATCTGCAAGGAACAGGATAATTGCCAGCCCCAACAGGAAATTAGTAATCGGCTTCTTCTCTCCGGCACCGGTATCCAGCTTTGTCCAGATTTCCTCATCCGGTGTAATTACTCTTCCATATTGATTCACAAAACTCATATAAGCATCCGTACCAATATCAAACTTGTACTCATAGGAGAACTGCACCGCTGAAGCCGTGGTGATATAACTTTGAATCTCTTCGCCCTTCATACGACGAATATTAAAGTGATACAATCCCGTCTGAGGAGTTGCCACCTCTGTCTCATATTTGCCGGGGGCAGTGGCATGCAACACTACCTCCTGTGTTACACCTTCCGGGTCAATCATGGTGGCGACAATCTCAGTATCACCATCATACTCATCGGTCTCATAAACCACCTGAGCAGTCTCACCCACACTCACCACATCCACACGATCCTCACCCAAATCCGCATTTCCTGTGGAATAATCAACAATTCGCTTCCACAGCTGAACATAATCTTCCTTACCTGCAAAAGGACCGCTCCACTCTCCTGTGACATCACTGTTCCAGGCAACCGTCCGGCCCAGACCATACTGCCAGACTGTGAGAATGGGATCATCCTTCTCCGCAGAGGTGATAATGGAACTGGACGCCGTCTTGGGCGAAGCAGAAACATAACCATAAACATTCGGCCATCCTTCTGCAAATAATCCCTTGGTCAGCTCGTGACCTCCCCAGACAGACAGTGCAAAGTCTCCATTCTGAATATAGCTGTCACCACCTAAGAATACCTCCTGGGCAAAAATCTTAGGTATATCACTGGCCATATCCGAATAGTAGTATCGTCCGCCACAGCTATTTGCCAGATTTTCCAAAAGCTTTGTATCAGAACCGCTTCCCACTGCCACCGTAGAAAGTGTGATTCCTGCAGCCTGATAATTTAGTGTCACATCGTTATAATTGGTTGTCTCACCCATTCCGTCGGTAAGGAGCACTACATGCTTCACAGATACCTCGCATTCCGCAAGAACCTTGCATGCTTCCTCTAAAGCCGGCTTAATGGTTGTACCTCCGCCGGCGTCAATGCCCTGAATCGCATCTTTAATGGCCGCTCTGTCACCGGCCTGCATAACTTCCACCTGCCAGTTATATCCGTCATCAAAGGTTAGAACTCCTACATAATCCGAATCTCTCAGATTATCTACTGCCACAGTAGCCGCCCTGATTGCCAGATCCAGACTGCTGGGTCCTGCATTCCCGGAACCGGTCATACTGCCGGAACGGTCAATGACCATTACCATGGCCATGGAGGGCTTCTCGTTTACATTACGCATCTCCATATCCACAGGCAGAACAGTCTCAATCACCGTATCTCTGTATCCACCCAATGCAAAACTGTCCTCACCGCCACAACACACAAATCCACAGCCGTAATCCTTAACATAAGTTTCCAGATTATCTAAAAATCCTCTGGGCAGATCATCAATATAGGTATCCACCAGAATAATAGATTTGTATTCCAACATGGCATTGATATCTTCCGGTGCATTCAATGCGGAAATCACACTATAGTCACAGCCCGCCGCATTTAAAACCGCAGTAAAAGCCGACGCCTGCGTATCCCGTCCCGCAATCACCAGCACTCTGGGTGCCGACTCCACCACTGAATAAGCACTGTAGACGTCATTCTCCTCACAGGTATCTCCCTCCGCCTTCACAACGGCACGAAGATTTTCCGTGGCATTGGCTGTAATCTCCGTTTCCACCTGACGGCTGAAAGCAAACCGATTACTTCCCTTGTTCAGATGCACGGCATTTTCCGAAACCTTTTCACTGCCATCATAAAGCTCAATTACCGCATCCGTGTCATAATTACTTTCCACCTGCACACTTACAGTGTATTTATCTCCGGGATGCAGATAAGTGGGCAGCGTCACATTTTCAATATAGACATCCGATGTCGCTACATCCTCATACATCAATGTCAAAAACTCTGTCTTTGCCGCAGCGAGAGCACCTGCCATATGCTCAACATCACCGGTAGTCTCTTTACCGTCAGTCAATACCACAATTCTTCCGCTGGCACCACCGGGTATCATGGTAAGAGCTCTGGAGATTGCATCCTCAAAATTAGTCGCAGTCTTCTCCGGCACCGTCATAAGTCCACCGTAAAGCTTCTCCGATGTCAAAAACTGCTCCACCAAAGCATTTTTGCCAAAGCAGATAATTCCATAGTCATTACCGGAAGGCATGTCCTCCACCTGCTTGCGAAGATATGCTTCCATCTCCTGCAAATGCTCTTCATTACTGCTGGAGATATCCACCACAAAAATAGTAGCAGTCTGATTGCCTCCCAGACGGATTTTAAGCCCAAACAAAGCCAGCAATACGCACAGAAGCACCACCCCTCGCACCACAAGGTAAAATTTACCCTGATAACGCATCTGGCGCACATAGATAACCCATTCGATAATCAACAGAATCAACACCAGCACCAAAAATACATTCCGCAAAGTCTGTCTTACCTGTTGCAAAGTCACGTCGCCTGTAGCACTAATTGACGCAGCCTCTGCCTGACCATCTGACTCTGTAGTTGTGCGGAATCGTACCACATAGGACTCCTGATACTCCTCATTTCCAATACTATATATCCCGGCTTTCATAGGAATACTGTCAAACTGTGCGTCTTCCACCTCAGCCCAGGGCTGCAGGGCAATTTCTTCCCCCGCATAATAGACATTAGAAGCAAGCCATGAGGTATCCGACAGATAAATCATAGCATTTGCCAGAAATACAGGGAATTCCGCTCTGAGCGGGAAATCCGTCTCCCGGATATCAAATCCCACCACAATCTCCTTGTGGTCAGGAAGCTCCACATAATAACCCACACACTTACCATTGTACTCCAGAAAGCTTTCTGCATTCTGAGGCAAGTCAAAACAATAGGCTTTATTGACTCCAATGGTAAATCCGGACAATCCTGCAGTCAAATCGCAGTCCGTCATATCCAGCACCACATTTTCCAAAGTCTCCACTGCGCCCTTATGTACATTGCCGAACAACAAACCATTGCAAGTCACCGTCTCCGGCTCCTCGCCCACGTCATAAATCACGACATTGACCGAATCTCCATCAGCTGCCGCATCGCTCTCCGCCTTGACAATATCCGCTCCCGTCACGGCCTTATAAGCCTTCTCCAGGAAAATATTGCCCTCACCCACCAACAAACCATTGATGAGATTTCCACGTTTTTTTACTGCTGCCGAAGTGTTGTCCGCTGCCAGACTGTCCTTCTGTCCATCTGCAAAATGAATGCCACTGAGTACGGAAGATAAGCTATCTCCTTGCCAGTCAACTCCTTCAAACAGGCTGATTTTGGTCTCTGAGGGCTCCAGACTCATCTGGCTCAGCGTCATAAGACCATCATCTTCATCATACAGCCCCACATCAAAGGAAGCCTTCTGGCTGCTGTAGTTGGTCATGCTGACCATCACATCGTAAAGACCGTCTTCCCGCAAAGTAAACACCGTGTACTCATTGGCCACATTAGCAACCGGTTCTCCCATTACCAGCAAAGAACGTTCTACGGTATTATGTAGCTGTTCAAAATCAGCTGCACCGGCTCCATCCGTATAAACCAGCAAATCCGCTCCATCTTCCGCCTCTGTTTTGGTCAGATTGTCAATCACCGGCTGAGCCATGGTAAGATTTCCGCCGCCATCACTGCATTCCAGATTCTCGAGAATGGCAATCAGTCCGTCTGCATCCGTACTGTCCACTGCCAAAAGCTCTGCCCCTGCAGCATCCACCGTCACCAGCGAAAATCTCGTATTCTGTGAACTGCGAATATACGCACTTGCCTGCTCCACAGCCTCCTCCAGACGACTTTTGCCGGAAGTGCCCACATGCTGCATACTGCCGCTTTTGTCAATCAACAGTATCTTTCGTCCGCCACTCTGACCTGCCACATTGATAAAAGGAGACATCAATGCAATCACCAAAAGCGCAATAATCAGAATCTGCACATACATCAGTATGTTGTGCACAAACTTTTCAAAAAAAGTTTTCGACTGCTGATTTTTCAAAAGTTTCTGCCATAACAGGTTAGAAGATATCAGATGATCCACACCCTTAGGCTTAAGCAAATATAAAATTATAATCACCGGCACCGCTGCCAGAAAAAACAGCGGCCATAAACTCTCAAATATCATATAGCATCCTTAAATCTTCCACAATTAGTTTCCCGAAATCCTTCTCTGTGCTGCACAACGCATAGGTCGCTCCCACCTTTGCACACTGGCGTTTCAAATGACTGATAAAATCCCCCAACGCCTTCTCATACACGCGGATGCTGGCTGCATCCAGGGTAAGTCTCAGGGTGCTTTTATCCTCCATATCAATCAGATTCCGCGTACCGGTCATATCCACATGAAGCTCCTCACCGGCCAGCACCTGCAGAAACACGGCCTTTTGCTTTCGATAATCTAAAAAACGCAAAAGTTGCTCTGCTTCTTTTGCATCCGCAAGAAGCTCCTCCTGCAAAAAATCACTGATGATAATCGTCACCCCGGAACCCTTTGCCGGCATCTGCCTGATGGCCTTGGCAATATCTGCCTGTCCCTCAAAACTACACTTATCCAGCCAGTCCGCCAATCTGGGAAATGCTTTTTTGCCGCCCCCAGCCACAAAGGGAGCCTGCATTCTCTGCATATCATAGACAATCACTCTGTCCATATTGTTAAGTCCCATATAGGCCATGGCTGCTGCCAGCATACAGGCCAGCTCACTCTTTTTCTTTGCACCATAATTCATGGAAGCACTGGTGTCCAAAAGCACACTCACCACTGCCTCCTTTTCTTCCATATATTCTTTCACATAAAGCCTGTCCAGGCGCCCATAGGCATTCCAGTCAATGCGTCGGATATCATCTCCCGGCATATACTCCCGAAAGTCCGAAAATTCCGTAGACGAACCCTTCTGCACCGACTTGCGGTTACCCACCAGATTCATGGACGACTTATGCCCCATGGCCAGACGCAATCTGGACAGGGTATCAAAAAATTCTCCACTCAGAACCATTCTACTCACCTATCTCTATATTAATTCCCCCGGCTTTTGTCCGGTTTGCTCCGGTTCTTCCTCCCTGGTAGCTTTCCTTATACCTGAGGTTTCTTCGCCGCCAGAATCTGCCTGATAATTTCATCTTCTGATACGCCCTGACTGATTGCATCAAAACTGGTAATCAGTCTGTGACGCAACACAGGATAGGCTACTGTCTCCACATCCTGGAAAGACACATTGAACCTTCCCTCCAAAAATGCCTTGGCTCTGGCACCACGAATGAGAGCCTGTGCTGCTCTGGGACTCGCGCCCTCGCGAATAAGCGGATTAGGCTCATGAGTCGCCATAACAATATCCAACAAATACTCCATCACCGCATCCGCAATGGGAATCTCATTCACAAGCTTTCTCGCCGCAAGCAACCCCTCACCATCCAGACGCTTCTCAATCACAGCACTTCCTGCGCCCTCCGTGAGATTTACAATCCCTTTAAGCTCCTCCTTGGAAGGAAACTTCACCAGAATCTTAAACATAAAACGGTCCAGCTGAGCCTCAGGCAAAGGATAAGTACCCTCCTGCTCAATAGGATTCTGGGTTGCTAATACCAAAAAAGGCTCCTCCAGCTTATGGCTGTCATTACCCACCGTCACCGTATGTTCCTGCATGGCCTCCAACAGGGAAGACTGGGTTTTGGGAGTGGCACGGTTGATCTCATCCGCTAGAATCAGATTTGCAAAAATAGGTCCCTTCTCAAAAGTAAAGGAACTGCCTTTTTCATTCTTTACAATAATATTCGTACCCGTCACATCACTGGGCATCAAATCCGGTGTAAACTGAATTCTCTTAAAACTCAAATCAAACACCTTACCGATGGTACTTACAAGTCTTGTTTTGCCCAGTCCCGGCATACCCTCCAGGAGCACATTGCCACCTGTCAGCATCGCCAAAATCACCTGCCTGATAATCTCACTCTGCCCGATAATCCCCTTTTGAATCTCCTGCTCACAAGCCGCAATCTGCTGTGCCATATACGCCGGATCATTCAATCTGCTTCTGTCCAATTCACTCATCCTTTTATCTCCCTTTGATTCATTATTTGCGTTCCATCATTTGGTCAACTTAATTCTCTGCCCCTGAATACCTCGGATAAAATCAACTAAATCATCCACACGAAACCTTAAAATTGTCCTTGTCTACGACTATATAAATATCCTTCCCCATCTTCTCCTCGAAGTGTCTTTTCAATGCCAGATTACTGTCCCACTTCTCCCGGGGATAGGAACCATACCTGCGCTTTACATCCGCCATATGCTCCTCAATATTCAACACACCTTCCGCCCCTGCAAGAGAATCGCACAGCTGAATCAGTCTGTCATACTCATCCATAACCACAACCTTCAAAGTATCCTGAATCAGCTTCAACTCTTCATCTGTTGTATCAAAATCGCCAATATACTCATCTGTTGACTGACTGTTAAAGGAATGTGTCAGGCAGATTTGCGCCACCTCATCATATCCCAAGGACATCATATAAGAATAACCATCCGAAACATGCCCCAGATGTCTCCCACCGAATTTCCTGCCAATATCATGAAGCAGTCCTAATATATATGCCTTGTCAGCATCCATATCACCGCAGGCTACAGCAATCTTTTCCGCACAATGAGCGGCTACCCGGCTATGATTTCCCCATGGCCCGGGATTACAAATTTCCGCTTCCCGCAGCAGTTCCTCTGCTTTTTCTCTCGTTGACAGCATCACTTTCTCCTTCTTCTAAATATCTTTTCATATGTATATACAAAATATACCGTCACCCCCGACTGTTTGCATGTTCTCACTTCTTAGGTCAGTGCTTTCGCTCTCGTAAAATCTTTTATTCCAACCTCGCAAGCATTCTTGCTTCTTAGGTGGGGGATTTCTTTCGCACATAATCTATAAATCCCCGACTTTTCACGTGCTTTCATCTCTCAGGTCGGAGTTTTCTTCTCATCCAATGCCCTTAATTCCCCACCTATCACACACTTTCGTCTCTCAGGTCGGAGTTTTCTTCTCATCCAATGCCCTTAATCCCCCACCTATCGCACGCTTTCGTCTCTCAGGTCGGAGTTTTCTTCTCATCCAATGCCCTTAATTCCCCACCTATCGCACGCTTTCGTCTCTCAGGTCGGAGTTTCCTTCTCATCCGATGCCTTTAAGCCCCCACCTATTACATAATTCTACACCTCTGGTCGGAGTTCTCTTTCTCCATCGTCCATAATCCGCTATCCTAATTAAAACTCGCAAAATAATCCTTAATCACATCTTCCATACCGCTAGGGTACTGTCCTGTTGCAATTCCTTCATAGGCATTCTGCTCATAGCTTCCGATAACATTCTGATAGGACACATGGGCCCCCTCCCAGCTCATGCCATTGGGTGCTCGGAAGTATTCGGAATTTTCATGATTCGTGGCATTACCGCTTAAATTCCCCACATCAGCAATGGCATTGGGCACGCTGACATAGTCTCTGGCAATATTCGCGCTACCGGTGCCTCTGCCGTTACCGCTACCACTTCCGTTGCCACCATTACCATTGCCGTTTCCATTTTGGCCGTTTCCGTTGCCACCATTACCACTGCCACCGTTCTGACCGCTTCCATTGCCATTCTGACCGGATTGGCCATTCCCATCATTGCCACTCTGACCATTTTGACCATTTCCATTCTGACCTGACTGGCCGTTATTGCCGTTTTGTCCGTTCTGCCCACTCTGGTTACCATTCTGATTGGACGCCATCTGACTCCCTGACAGATTGCCACTCATCTGTTGCAACTGATCTGCCATTGCCTGCATGGCCTCAGCCGTCATCGGAGACGCCGTGGCACCGCTTTGCATACTCTGGGCAAGCTGGGCCAACTGTTCACTCATATCCTGATATTTGTAGTTAAGCTTCTCCCCGGCAGCACTTAACTGCTCCTTGGAAGTTGCCTGACTATACTCTGCCATGGATGACTGAAGACTCTCCATCATCTCCTGCAGGGCAGCCAGCTGCTCCTGTGTAAGCTCCTGCTCCTCCAACTCCTCTAAAGATTCCAAAACCTCTTCAATCTCTTCTTCCTTCTCCTTGGCTTCCTTGCGAATCTCATGAAGCTCCTTGGCCTGCTGCCGCACCGCAGATGGCACAAACACCAGCCCCACCATCACTGTCAGAAGCCCCACCGTCACAAATACCTGCTTTTTCGGCGGCATCAGCTTAATCCGAATTTTATCCCGATTCGCTCTTAAGCGTGCCATGGCATCTGCCCGCTGCAAAGCATACACGGCCCCCTCCGACTTCAGATTCTCAAAAGCCGTAACTATACGCTCCTGAAATCCGAACCCGTCCATCACAAGGGCTGCTTCCGCCATACTGTTTCGCTTTACATAAGCCACAACTGCTGCCGTGAACACCGCCAACACTAAGGCAAGCACCATATACCAATTCACATAATACAAAGGCACCACAAGCGACACTACCTGAAACAAAATTCCCACCACTGCGCCAATACCAAGTGCCGGTACCAGCTTATGCAGAAATCCTGCCAGATTCAATCGTCTCTGACAACCTCTGATGATTTCCAGAAATTCCTTCTGTTCCATGGAACATCCTATCCTTTCTTGGCCTTCTTACATCTTAGAACCTGCCGTCTGAACCTCTATCCTTTCTTGCGCTTCTTACCGCCTCTGGCATTCATGGGATTTACCTTCCATGCCGCAATCAACATAAACACTACCGACAAGAGCAAAATTGCAGCTGCAGATACATACACCCACAAATCACTCTGCGTCAGGTGATAGGTAATAAATCCCACATCCTTTCTGCTAAAGGATATATCATTTATCAAAGTTTCTCCCGTCATCATCAATGAGAAAAACTCTTCAAAAAACACCATAGGATTGAACAACAGCAATAACACCGACTCCCCTGCACTGCGTCCGGTCATCATGATGGTTATCAGAATCGGTACAAAGGAAAATCCATAAATAACACAATAAATTGCAAAAGACATAATTACTGCCGTAATGGATTTTTTACAAAAAGCAGAGCACATAATCCCAATGCTGCCCGAAAAAACAGACAACAAAACAACTGCCAATACATACAGCAAAAGATTGCCCCAGCTCATACCTCCAACCACAAAGGACAGTGCCATAATAGGCATACTTCCCACTACAAAGAACAAAATACGGATTACCGCAGAAGTCACCTTTCCCACTACAATGGACCAGGGCGACATACAGGTCGTCAGCATAATATCAAAGGTCTGTCTTTCCTTTTCACCCGAAATGGAAGACGCCGTGAGAATCGGCACAATCAATGCCACAATACATACCTGCACCACCGCCACCACCGGGAACAGATAAATCAGATCACTATAAATATTGGTTTCCCTATAATAAAAATAGCTGCTATTTTCCTGAATAACGATCAAGGCCAACAAAAAGGCCATGGTCAAAAGCGCCTCATAGGCAAACAGTCCCCAGCTAAGGCGCATACTTCTGGCCGACACCTGCAAATCTTTTTTCACTATGGGATTTAAACGGATTTTCATGCTGCTCCACCTCCCGTCAACTGCATAAATAAGGATTCCAGACTACCTTCTTCCTTGTGGAACCCGGTCAAAATAATCTGATTCTGAATCAGATACCCCAACATGGCACAAATCTGTTCATCCGTGCCTTTATGGCTTATGATAATCTCATTCTCCCGAACAGAATCCACTACAACACCTGCCTGCTCGTGTAACAGACGCACCGCCGGCTCCATTTCGGAAGCCACATGAATATGAATTCGCTTGTCATCACGAAGCTTGCCCATAATATCATCTATACGTCCTGCTGTCACCAGCTGCCCCCTGTTCATAATACCGATACTATTACACATTTCCGAAAGCTCAGACAAAATATGGGAACTGATAATAATGGTCTTTCCCATAGACTGAAGATTCATTAATACTTCTTTCATTTCCACTCTGGCCCTGGGGTCTAAACCGGAATTAGGCTCGTCCAGTATCAAAAGTTTCGGATTATGAAGTAACGCTCTCGCCACACAAAGTCTCTGCTTCATACCACGGGAAAGCGTATCTACATAAACCTCCTTTTTGTCGGAAAGATTTACTAGCTCCAACAAATCTACGGTAAGTCTCTCTATATCTCTGGAATTCATACTGTACATGGAACCATACATATCCATATACTCTTTTACCTTTAAATTGTCATATACACCAAAGAAATCCGGCACATATCCAATCAGTCTTTTCATCTCCTTACTGCCTACCGGTGCAGATGTATCACCAATCTGCACCGAACCGCTTGTTGCCTTCAAAAGCCCACACACAATACGAATGGTGGTTGTCTTACCGGCACCGTTTGGTCCCACAAATCCAAACAAGTCTCCTTCCGGAATATTCAGTGTCAAATGATTTACTGCCGTAAAGGAGCCGTAATTTTTCGTCAAATCCTTGATATGTAACATATTTTATCTCCCTTCTAGTAAATAGCATAGACACAACCATAGGAAGTCTCATTGCACGTATCATCTATGGTTTTATCCCAGTCTTTGGTCACTCCGCAGATTACTACCTTACTGCTGTCATTCTCCGGGTATGCCTCTGTAAGTCCCACACCCAATGCAGATGTCAATGCCAAATCCTCCTTGATATCGCCTTCATGTATCTCCTGCAGGAAATCATATACATAGTCTCTTCTGATATGGAATCCACTGCCGGAAGCATAAACCGGTTTGTTATTTCCTAAGGAAAAAGCTTTCCCTGCGGGCAAATTCTTATATATATACACCGTATCGTTTGCAATCACGGCAAAATACTCGAAATTTTTGCCTGTATTATTCGTGACAACTCCCTCCAGAGCACTCCATGACATGTTAATGTCCGAAATTTCCAGTTTGCCCAAACCTGAATTTACACCCTTTCCTTTACCTGCATAGAAATAGCTGTCCTCAAACGAGCTCTCCGGATTCATACCAATAGCCAATTTGCCGCCTTCATTCTGAATACGGTAATAGTACTCTGTAAGTTCCATTTTCTCTACATATCTGCTATAACTTTCCAAACATCCGGCATAGTCATAATCATCAGCCATTTGCAGGCTCCACTCTTCCCTATCTGCATTATAACCATACAGATAACTCTTTACATTCTGTTTGCCGGACAAATCTTCTACCGTTACAGAGTGGATGCTGGTATCAACTACTTCGAATCCTCTTCCCGCCGCAGATACAACAAAAATTCCCACAACTGCGGTTACAGGCACCCCAATCCAATACCACTCCCGTTTTTTTGCAGCACGTAAAATCAGATAAAGCACAGGACCCACAAGGATTACATAAAGTACCACCAAAACCTTCAAAATTCCAAAATTCAAACTCGTATTAGCATTACCAACCATGCCTATCATACTTCTCGCATGTTCAAATCGTTCCTGAACATTCATGGCATCACCGGCTCTGCTCCATCTCAGGCTGGAAGGACCACAATACTCCTCTAAAAGGTTCAATACATACTGCTCCTGAGGAAAATCATTTAATGCACTGTCTGCTTTTTGGCCCAACTCCACCAGTGAAAAAGGTGCAATTCCTACTGCGCCATCTCCTACAGATGCCATCAAACCCTTACTGAAATAACTTTCATTATACAGCATACTTTTCCCCTGAAGATTGGCCATGGAAAGTTTTGTCACATCCAAAGACTGATCTTCATTATTTGAAACATTGGTTCCTTCACCGGGCTTTGATACACTAAGACATTCCATATCAGGTATCACATCCTTCAGACCACCCAGTGTCTCCTTAGCCGCAGCACCGGTTCCCACAATCAACACACCACCGTTATCAATCCAAAGAGACAATGCATCCTTCTCCTCGTCTGTCAAAACATCCGTGTTATATTCATCAATCACCAAAATGGTCAGCATATCCAGACAATCCGTCAGCTTACTTTTGCTTACATCTACCAACTTAACCGGCATATCCATGCCGTAATAATACATGGTAAGACCTCCCATATCCAAATAAGTAAGCTCTGCATATTTATCACTCAAAATGCCCAAAGAAATGGTTTCCATATCATTCAGAAGCAAACCGTAAAACAACTTATCCGCAACTGCTTTGCCCTTCTTATCCACAAGAACAACATGTACATTGCTTCCGCCACTGCGATTACTTCCCTTAGGCATCTTCACAATAAACTGTTTTTCACTTCCCTGAGGTAGGGACAGCGCTGTGTCATATGCATTGGGCAAGTTTCCGCTGTAATAGCTGCCTATGGAATAGTCCGCCTGTGTATATACACGCACAATACCATCCCAATCCGAACCGGCATTCTTGACATTCACCTGAATATTGTAGGTATTCTTATCAGCCCCCAAAACCTCTGCATCTATCTCAAATACCGACGCCTGTTCTGCACTCTTATCCGATACCTCATCCTTCACATCGCTATTGGCGCATACATGCATTCCACCGGCCTGCCCCACAACAAGTGCTGTTGCCAGCAATACACCTCCACATATTTTCTTCAAACAGTCCCATCGTTTCATACGTATTTTATCCCACATATCCTTCAGTTCCTTTCCTGTGCTAAAGCACAAAATTAATATAACAGAAAATAATTCGATACGCAATGAAATAGACTGTAAGTTAATAAATTCTTAAAGCAATATTAAAAAAGAGATTTATGTAACTGCCTTTCCGTTTGGCAATACACAAATCTCTCTTTCGCTTCAATCCTATTTAAACAATGTTTTCATAATTCCGCGCCTCAAAACCTGCACACCGGTATTAATTAACGCATTTTCAATCTTCGTCTTACGTCTCTCCGCCGCCTTCTCTTTCTTAGCTTCTTCCTGCTCCTTTTTCTTCTGGGCAGCAGCTTCTTCCTTTTCCTTCTGCTTGCGGGCCTCTGCTTCTTCTTTTTCCTTCTGCTTCTTCGCAGCAGCCTCCTCCTTGGCTCTCAGCTTCGCTTCCGCCTCCGCATCTTTCTGCTTCTGAGCCTCAAATTCCGCACGCTCTTTCTCAAGCTGGGCACGCTCCGCAGCAAGCTTGGCCTGCTCTGCCTCTTCCTCACGATCCTCCATAATCACTTCATAAGCACTTTCATTGTCCACTGCAATGTCATACTTACTCATACCGTCTCTGGACATCAGGTTCTGTCTGGTCGCCTCAGCAGCAGGCGCCATCAGACTCTGAGGACAGATGATAGAAGTCCGCTGTACTATAGTAGGCACACCGTCCGCATCCAGGAAAGAAGTGAGAGCTTCACCCACACCAAGCTCCATAATCACATCCTCTGTTTTGAGGTTCGGATTCTCACGGAAAGACTGTGCCGCAATTTTCACTGCTTTCTGCTCTGCAGGAGTATAGGCTCTCAGAGCATGCTGTACACGGTTGGATAACTGAGCCAGTACAGGGTCCGGAATATCTCCCGGGCTCTGGGTCACAAAATAAATACCAACTCCCTTGGAACGAACCAGCTTCACCACCTGCTCAATCTTCTGCACCAACACTTTAGGTGCATCCGCAAACAACATATGAGCCTCATCAAAGAAGAACACCAGCTTCGGCTTGTCCAAATCACCTGCCTCAGGCAATCGCTCAAAAAGCTCCGCCATCATCCACAAAAGAAAACTTGCATACAAAGTAGGATTCTGTACCAGCTTTACACAGTTCAAAATATTTACCATACCTTTGCCATACACATCGGTACGAATCCAGTCAAAAATATCCAGCGCAGGCTCGCCAAAGAACAAATCACCGCCCTGATTTTCCAAGGGCAACAGTGCACGGATAATACCGCCCAAAGACTGAGTAGACATATTGCCATAATCCAGCACATAATCATCCTTATGCTCAGACACATAATTGACCATAATGCGCAAATCCTTCAAATCGGTAAGCAACAATCCCTTATCATCTGCAATTCGGAAAATAATATTCAGCACACCTTCCTGAGCCTCAGTAAGACCCAAAACTCTGGAGAGTATGTCCGGTCCCATATCAGAAATCGTAATGCGTACCGGATGGCCACCTTCCTGATAAATATCCCAGAAACACACCGGATACGCCTTATAGGAAAACTCATTCCTGATACCAAACTTATCAATACGCTTCTCCATGCTCTCAGACTGTGCACCGGGTTCTGCCATACCAGATACATCACCCTTTACATCACACATAAATACAGGCACACCTGCATCGGAAAAGGACTCAGCCATAGTCTTCATAGTGATTGTCTTACCGGTACCGCTGGCACCCGCAATCAAACCGTGACGGTTCGACATGTTCAGCTGCATGTATACACGCTGACCTTCTGCAAGTCCCATATAAATCTGATTCTCTGTAAACATTATTCCCTCATTTCTGCGCCCGAAGGGCGCCTGTATTTCTTACTCCTCTTCTAATGGTTCCCCGTCAAAAAGGATTGCTAAATCATGGTTCTCAGCTATGGCTTCCAGACACATATCCTTGAAGGATGCACTGTAGCCGGGCATATCCTGAGCGAAATCCATATATCCCTCAAAATTCAGCTCCATGGTACCGCAGTCTGTCAGCACATCATATAAGGCATCCAGATTACGTCCGTAATAAGACGGACAGTCTATGGCCTCCTGTATCTTATCGTGGAAGCTCTCCTTATCCCGAATGTTCGTTAAATCAATGGTTATCTGCATCGTTTACACTCCTGTAGTTTTTCTAATACTTGTTAATGTCCGTCCCTCAATGCAGCTTGGGCATAGCTATTTAACATCAATCATACAAAAGTGTAAAGCTCTCATAATGGTCCTCCGTGTAATAAATCAGGCCATCATTGGAATAAACGATACGCTTGGCTCCGCGGCTCTTCGCCCCCAAGGTATCAATATCACACTCTTTATAGGTTCGTCCGCCATCCTTAGGCAAAAGTCCCTCATAGTTACCGAACTTATCACCACCGATACATTTGCCGGGAGCATAAGGTTCCAAAGAACCACCTTCCCAGCCAAGCTCACGGGCTTCTTTTTTGGTGATAAAATTGTCCGGAAGCTCACCATAAGTCTCTAGGTACAACGCCACATCCTCACAGGTAGTGTAGCTGCCATCGGGGTCAAGACTTACATCCTCCCCGCCAGCCGCCTCTTCGTTTTCCGTAGCAACAGCCTCTGTACTACTTTCACTTGATGCCTCGGAGGACATTTTTTCGCCACTCGGCTCTGTTTCTACCGCCTCGCTACTTTCTATCACGGTTTCCGAGGATGGCGTGACACCGGCCTCACCACTCTCCACCACAACTTCCGAGGAGGATTCTATACCAGCCTCACTGCTCTCAGAAACAATAATACTGGTCGGACCATCTGCGCCACCTATCACATCAACATCATAGCCCGCCATATAACCGCATCCGGCAGACATCACAAGTGCCACCATCAACAGCCACGATGCAATATATTTCTTTAAGTTCTTCATTGCTTAATCGAATTCCTTCCTAAATCCCATCACCATACATGCAGGATTTCCTGCACCTTAAGCTTCATCGTACAACTTCTGAATAAATTCCTTCACCTGAATATTGTTCTCAGGTGTGGTATTCTCCAAAGTTGCATGAATAAAAGGCTTTCTGGTCTTCATAAACTTAATTACGGAAGTGTAATCCATCTGTCCAAGACCTGCACCTACAGATACCAGCTTGCCATCCTCAACCACGAAATCTTTCAAATGAACCATAGCCACATCAGAGCCCAAAAGCTCAATTGCCTCATCCACAATTGCCACCTGATCCTGATAATTGCTGATGTCCAGAAGGTTTACAGGGTCCAGAATAATCTGCAGATTCGGAGAATTAATCTCATCAAGCACACGTCTTGCTCTCTTGGGATTGCATACGATATGCTTCCAAACAGGCTCAATAGCCATCACAACACCCATCTGCTCTGCGTATTTTACCACAGGGCGCAGATTAGTGATGAAGGTCTGCAAAGCCTCCTCGCCGTGACACTCCGGCACGTGGGTATAGGTTTCATTGGGGGCACCGGTCTCCGTTCCTACCACGCCACATCCAAGCCAGGATGCAAAACGCAGATGCGCCATATAACGATGGGTAATCTGTGCCAGTTTCTCCGGATTGGGGTTGGCCAGATTCAGATAACAGCCAAGCACTGCAATATCCACGTTATTTTTGGCAAATACATTTTTCAAATACATAGCCAGTCCGGGAGTCAGCGCCTCATCGGTGGTGGGGAACTCGTCAATCACCTTTGCAAGGGCCAGATGTCCGCACTTGAAACCAAGCTGGCTTACATCCGCAATACGCTCCTCAAAACAGAGCTTTTTTGTATCATGTAATCTGATTCCTAACTGCATATTATTTCTCCTCCAATTCATCTACACCGATAAACTCGTATGCCTCTCCTACCTGACCTTCAATCTTCACATTATCCAAAGTCAACTTGGATACATTACGTGCAAAAAGTCCTCTCTTGCTGCTCTTCTCAACACCCTCAGACATTGCAGGCACATCACACTTAGCCTCCTCTGCATAGCTAATGGAAATATTTTTCATGTAAATTTCTTCAATCTTCGCCTCAGGCAAACCGTCAAAATAAGCTGCTGCCACATGACAGTTGGTACACTCCATATCCTCAAATACCATCTTCTTAATAGCAGGAGTCTTGTCATCCACAGGATATACATCTCTGGACTGAACATACTGTGTCTTACCATCAGGATCACAGAAATAGAATGCATTTACTACCAAAGGAGTCATTACATGGTCCAGAGTCAGATTGCGGAAGGTAATGTTGCTAAGAATTGCATCCTTACCACGTCCACGTCTTGTCTTGATACGAAGGCCTCTGTCCGTATGACGGAAAATACAATCCTCAACAGTCAGGTTCACTACGCCGCCTGCCATCTCACTACCCAGAGTAACTGCACCGTGACCATTCTCCATGAGACACTGACGAATGTTAATGTTCTCAGAAGGTGTCTTATGCTTTTTACCCATGTAAATCTTTCCGCTCTTAACTGCGATACAGTCATCACCTAAGGAGAACTTCACGCCCAGAATCTCCACATTCTTACAGGACTCAGGATCCAAACCATCGGTATTGGGGGAGTCTGCAGGATTCAATACATTCAAGCCAATGAATCTCAAATTATCACTGAAATAAGGATGCAATGTCCAGGAAGGAGAATTACAGAAGGTTACCCCCTGCAAAGTCACATCCTTACATCCGCTGATAAAGAACAGACGAGGTCTGAATGCAATATTCATTACCTTGGGATTGTGCCACCAGTTCTCCTTGGAAGCATTACCGTTAATAGTACCACGTCCGTAAATAATCACATCCTCCACGCCAATACCACAGATGATACCGGAGAACATCGGCAGAGGATTTCCCTCCCAGGTACCCAGATTGTACTCGTCGGTTTCATCATAACTCTCAATCATAGCCGGGAAAGTGGGGAACATAGTTCTGTCGGTAAACGCCTTAAGTTCTGCCCCTTCTGCCAGCTCGATTCTGGTATGACTCTTCATAAAGAGACTGGTGATACGATATGTACCTGCGGGAAAATACACTCTGCTGTTGGCGGGACATGCCATAATTGCAGACTGAATGAAATGCGTATCATCATGCTCACCGTCACCCTTGGCACCAAACTTCTTTACATTCAAGGTTACAAACTCATACTCGGTCTTGAAGCTTACCTCACCCAGTTTCTCACCCTTGGCAGCAGTTGCTTCATCGGTACACTCATATACTTCAACATGCTGCTTGGAATCGGGAATCAAATCAAAAAGGGAAGTAATGGTCTTGTCTGTCACACCGTAAACTTCACCGTTTACACATACTACATAAGGCTTCTTGGTAAAATGTCTGCCACCGTCTACAATCTCAACAGTTGCACTTCTGGCAGTGCTCATAACTAATTTCATATCCATAAAATTTATCTCCTTATACTCTATTCTCGTACTTTTCAGCCAGCAGAATATCTGCCTCGCATGCCTGTAAAACCGCTGCCTTAAACATCTCTGCCCCAGCACCCTCAGGCTTGCCCTCTGCATAAAACTTATTCAGAGTCTCACGTACATTTGCCTTGAAAATATCACAAAGCTCTCTGTAGTACTCATAAATCTCAGGACTCATATATTCGATGGTATGTATCCACATATTCGCCGCCTTAGCAGCCTTTTCAAAACTGTAATCAGCCTTAAGCATCTCATTCCATGCACGCATCTGTGCAATCAAGTCAGGATATCCTTCCTTTTTATTGCAAACAGTCTCATAGCCCACATACACGGGATATGCCAGACCTGCTGCCGCCCAAACATCACTATCAACGGAAGACAAATCAAAAACTCCCTCCGCAGTCTTAGGCAATGCCTTTAACTCATCTACAGCCTCTTTTGCAGCCTCTGCATTCCTGCTCTGCACTGCCTCGAAAGCTTTCTGCAATTTCTCCTTCAGTTCCATACTCATACCTCTCTTTTTTGTTTTTCAAATGTTCCCGATTTGCTTGGACATCAGAGATTTCTCCCCGACTCTTTTATACTATACAGGCACACAAAATCTATAATATCATTATACAGATTTTACTTGTGATAGGCAATACTTTTACACCCTTTTCGAAAAAGTGTTTCCAACACAGAAACACTTTGATAAATTAGGGGTTGTCGAGCTCTTTCATTCACAATTCGATTGCCATCCGGGTGATGATAATTTTGCAATCTGGTTTTCTTTGGGTCCCACAGTCTAATTTTGCGTATAGAGCAGAGTCTAAGAAAACTGACTCGGAGGTTGCCGTAAATACCGGCTTTCACAAGCCAAACAAATCTTTCAGCAAATCCTTCAGACCCTTCAAATTCTTAGCTACAATCTTGAATTTGGCGGTCTTGGAGCCGGCGTAGTCTTCGCCGGCAGCAGTTATGGTTACACTTGCAATTCCCTTATCCACATTATTGGAATAATAAACCTCATACTTGTCTGTGGGAACCTCCGTCCATGTCTTTCCAATCTTTACCTCAACCTTTACGGTGGGTTCAATCGCCATGCCACTGTATTCTGCCTTGGTAATCTTTTTCCCACTCTCCCAGAAAGTCACACGAGCCTTGGACAAATCATAGGCGGGTTTCTTACACACCTGATATTCCGCCGTTGCATATTCACCGTTTGAAGGTGCGTAATTGCCCTTACCCACAAGCTTTACATACACGGTCACACTATCCTGACCATCCGCCAGGGAAATCTTATTTTTACCGGTAATCTGCTCTGTCCGCTTGGCGTCCTTATAGTAGGTCACCGTGTAATCAGAAGCTTTAAGCTGCACACCACCTACCGTCACAATAGGCTTAGATACATAAGCATTCGGCTTACCGGTGTAAGCTTTATCTCCTACCACAATCTTAAGTCCCGACAGCTTATTAGACAAAGGTGCCGGGTGAATGGCAAAGGTGCCCTTCACAGAGGTGCTTCCTTTGTAATTACCCATAAATTGAACGGTATATTTGGCAAGGGATTTAGACGTACTCACCTTCTTGTTGTTGCTGTAGGTTATCTTATAATCCTTGCCGTTTACGAGTGTCGCTCCGTTATAGGTCACCTTTAAATCACGACTTAAAGTTACTCCCTTTGCTACAAAAGCATATCCTTTGTCATTTACTCCACTGACCTGAATACTTCCATCCTTCACCGCAAGGGGCTTTATCTGATAACTCTTGTTCACAACTCCGCTATAGATTCCAAGTCCCACAACGGAAAATTTCACGGTTCCGGCATTCACCTTACTGCTGCCATATACAATCTTATAATGCTTCTTTTCAACCAGAACTTCTCCGCTTGTCTTATCTGTCACAGTAATCGAGGGTTTCTGCTCTTTGCCGTTATAAACCAGGCTTTCCTTGCCCACCATCACGGTAAACTGTTTCAATTCAGACTTCTCAATCACCTTCACCTCAATTTCTCGTTTTCCGGTGTAATTGCCCTTGCCCGTAACAGTAAGCGTTCCATCTTCCGTGTACTTTTTGGTTCCGTCGGATATTGTATAATCTTTTGCGCCAAGATTTTTGTTGTTATAGGTCAGAACGGGCTTCGCCTTGCTGCCCTTCACAACAACCACTCTACCCTCGATCACATCCACATCTGCATCTGCAATATTCTTGGGATGAATCGTAAAAGTAGTGGAATTACCGCCTGTCAGATTGCCCTTACCCTGAACCGTAATCTTTGCCTGTTTCTTATCGGTAGAAGCATTCACATTATTGGAATATTTTACCGTATAATCCACTCCCTCTGTCAGTCGTTCCCCATTGTTAAGAACCACAATTGCAGGCTTAATAGCACTACCGGTATATACATATTTCTCTCCTCGCACAGCCAGTCTGACACGCAGTCCTGTTTTGGGTACATCCAGCTTGTCTAACCAGTTATCATTGCCATCAGCAACATCCACCCAATCCCAGTCATCACCGGCATAACTTACCTTGCGAAGCACCGTTCCCGAGAGCACATTCTTGCCTACACTCTCTATATTTTTCGGAAAAGTAAATTCTTCCAGACAGACACAACCTCCGAAGGCATAAGTTCCCAAAGACAACAGACTGTCCGGCAATGTCACTTTCTCCAGCGACATACAACTTCGGAAAATCTGATTCCCCAAAGCCGTAATACCTTCCTCCACTATAACTTCTTTGATATAATCCTTATACTCATTCCACTCCGGAAATTTGGTTGAATGATAATTGTATGTAGCACCGGTTCCCGACAAGGTCAACACTCCGCCCCTAGTCAAAACAAAGGTCACATTTTCGCCACATTTCCCCGCTATCAGCACCTCATTTACATCCCCTGAAGCCACAAGAGAAACCATCTCTTTCGATAAATATACTTCCGAAGAGCCCCAGTTTGCAAAGCGAATCTGCTTACCGCTGCCACTTAAGGTATTGTCATAGCAAACCGCATACTGACAATCTGCCGGAATCACAATATCCACATCAAAAGGAAAATCCTCATACAACAAATCGCTGGTAAACTGTGAGCTCACATAGCATGCCGGAATGGTGTACTGATAAATCCCCTTATCCGTCTCAATCACAAGTTTCCGTTCCTGCTTTGTGTCATTGGTCACACTAAAATGCGTTTTGCCATCGGCCTTCCACACAGAACCTACATACAAAGCATCCGTTCTTGACACGCCTGTCATTTCTATGTTTTTATCTACCTTCGTATAAAAAATGCCATACTTATAAGCATCACCAAAACGAATTCCATCAAACTTCACATTCTCAAAGGTCAGATTATCAAACTTAGACTCCGCATAAATACTATATCCGCCACCATTTACCGTACTGTCCGTAAACTTCACATTATTGGCATTGCTGAATTCCAGCTGAAGCATAATACAGGCATTTACATACGCCGCCGTTCCTTCTCTGGCCAGCCCCGGAATCTCGAAACGGCAGTTGTTGTAGTATACATTGCTTACATCCGTCCCTGCAATTCCATAAATCTGCGTACCATCGATGTGAGCACCCTTATCGGTCACCATGCCAGCCATATCCGTAAAAAAGCAGTCATTCACCTCAATATCCACAAAAGGCACCAGACCATCGGAAAAAGTATGTCCAAACTGACAACGGTTAAAAGTACTGTTACTTCCGCTAAAATTAGTTATGGTACAATTATTAAACTCAAAAGATATATTCCCATCCGTCTTACCTACAGCCACACCGCCAAATTTACAGTTGTTAAACACAACCTTTATCTGCCGGTCCACTTTGTCCTCATTGTAAGACCAAAAGGAATACTCTGAAAAATCATAATTCTCTATATAAACCGTACCGGAAATATCCTTGTTGCGATAATAGAAATCCAGTACAAAGCGAGTTGCATCGCTTCCCGGTATAATCAACACATCTCCTGCCATCATGGGATTTTCAGCATCCATCTTAAACGCAGTCAACTCACTGCTACAGCCTGTGTTGTACTTGTCGGGCATGACCCGGGTATCTGCCTTGGAGGGTTCGACCTTGTAATTCTTGTCGTACTCAACTATAATGTCCGCACCATCGCCTGTTCCTACCGCATTACCAGTTTCCTCATCATCTCCATCATTCGTTCCAAACAACCGCTCAGTTGCACTGTTTACATCTTGAACTGACTCTTGACGGATGCTTCCATCACTAACAGCATACACCATCCCCGCACTTGACATTGGTGACACTACAATTCCCAGTGCCAACAATAACGCAGTTGCACTTTTAAACCAATTTCTTGTATGAAATAAACTATTTATTAATTCCGACCTTCTCATATGCATACTCCTTTTTACAAACACCAACAGATACTTTGACTTTAATCATACCACAAATTATAAGCAAAAGGAATTGGGCTGTTTATCTATTTTACGGTGCAAGAAATAAAGCCATGGATGGAGCCCACCTTGCCAGCCA
The DNA here is from genome assembly GCA_015056885.1 of Lachnospiraceae bacterium. Classification (GTDB taxonomy): domain Bacteria; phylum Bacillota; class Clostridia; order Lachnospirales; family Lachnospiraceae; genus Acetatifactor. The sequence goes on along the minus strand of SVFL01000016.1, from coordinate 22,216 downwards.
AAATCACAATTATCGGGTAACCTTTGACAGGGGCAGAATGCCCCCTAGAGTATAACAGACGTGACTTACATTATAGATAGCTAATGTCACTGTTCATTTGATAACAGACTACAAGACAGTAGTCCGAATTCTATTTTACGCTTTCATTAAGTACATACTTTTTAAGCATCTCATCGAAGAATTCTGCATCCGCAAGTCGTGGAAGCAGCTCCGTCTCTCCGGCAGCAGTCATACAGCCAATAAGCTTCTGCATCTGCGCAGCAACTTGTTCTCTGCCCTCTTCTCTGCCCTCTTCCAGACCTTTACGTCTTTCCTTTTGCAACAGTTCTTCAAATCTCATAAATCGACTCTCCCATGTTCTGTCTCGTTTAATAGTTTGCACTCTGTTGTGAATTTTTCTAACTGCATCCTCCTGCTGTGCCACACATATATCACTGCTATCTTCGATATATTGCAAGAAGTGCAACAGTTCCTGTGAAATATCCGCCTCATTTTTCCCTTGCGTATTGAAAAAAATCTTTACAGTTCCATCCTGCAAATCTTCGCCCGTCTCTTCACATTTATTTCTATAGGTATAACGATAGAGACCTTTTCCAAAGGGATCAAAACGACAGATAAATATAACGTAATTGGGTTGCAACTCAGAGAAATCCTCACCGGGATTCAGACTTAAAACATCCATTTCTGCTTGATGGTAACGACTGCGTTTGGGAAGATTTCTTTCATTTTCTCCCTGCATCTCCAGGTTGAATGATGTTCCCGTTTCATCCTTGGCATATACATCCAACCGAATGCTGCGACAATCAGAATTGTACAATAATGAATGCTCTGTATTAACTGAGACACTGCTCACTTCCTGATCCAACAATAGTTGCAAAGTTATCCGGCATACCTCCGGATCTTCCAAAGCGGCAGCAAACAGATATGCATTTGACAAATTCAAATCTTGAAACTTAGTTCTTGTAAATTCTTGTGCCATAAAACTCCTTACTGCATGGCACTCGATAGAACTCCATCCATGAGCTTATTGTAACAAGTTGCATTCATATTTGCAATATATATTTTAGAAAAACCTCGCGCAGTCCTTTCAGACCATGCGAGGTTCCTTTTGCAATGTTTGATTTTTTAACTCACATACTTTTTCAATTTTTCCAGCCTCATCCAAAACATTTCCGCCCATTCTTTTCTCTCGCCAAACACGCTCATATCCACCTCTTTTACCTGTCTGAGACCGATACATTTTACCGCCTCTATAGCCGCTTCCCTCTGAGAGAGTCTCTTGGGCAAAACCGTCTGGCACATAGCACCCTCTACGGTATCATAGGCCTGAAAACACTGGTTAAAATCCATCAACGGATACAATGAGACATATTCATTATTGCTGTTATCAACTAAAAACCCCCAGTTTTCCGGGTGTCTGTCCGTATTCCCTGTCAGATAATCCAAAATATTCATGCCGTAATAGTTCACCGGGTCAAGCCTCTTACAGACCTCAACTGTATCCAGATCATGATTGCATGCGTAGATATCAAAAGCCATTTTGGACACCATGGAAAAATCTTTCGAGGTAATAATATCACTCTGTGTAACCACCTCACCATCATACATATACTCCGTATACAGAACTTGCGGCACGTCAAAACACTGACAAATCCGACTGGCAAGCAATTCTCTTTCCACAGCCTCTTTATCTCCGTCTTTTAACAAAACAAATCCATCTTTCCCTCTAATCCAAGCCTTTGGGAAACACCCTTTCGTAGACAGATCCGGCGCCAACTCATGATTTGTCACTGTCATCTGCTTACCCTTAAGCGAGAGTTCCACAATGGCTTCATTCAATGGATTATCATACAAATTCAACTCCGCAAAAGCAATTGTCTCACCGGTCTTCCTGACCCAATACACATCTGTCAGCGAAACACAATGATGAGACAGGGAAATATTCGCTCTATCCTTATCTGTAACAGCCTGTGAAACACCAATGCTGTTTAGTATCTCTTTTGCGTATTTTCTGTCCAAGGACAACACTCTGGAAGCGCACCAATGATTAAAATTAGTAATATTGTTTACCAGAACATCAATATCACCCTCATCATTTTCATCCAGATACAAATCATAAGGCAGAAACTTTTTATCATAAATTTCCACTCTGCCACTGGAGGAAATCTGTGCAACACACTTTTCCATATGCATTATTTCATAAATATTCACTTGCAATTTCTTAGGTATAGATTTGTGCAATTGACTTCTTTCCATCCCCAAATACTCCTACAATATCATCCACTATAGTCCAATATTATCACACACCATCAAACTTTGCTACCTAAAATCTAGTATTTGCTTCTATTTTCAATATAGCCGCTCTTCGTTTATCCTCGCCTGGGCTTCTCCCCTCACCAGCACGCTCTCGCCATCGTCCTTCTCTCTCGTCCTTCTCCCGCACCCTGCCCACGAACACTACCCCCACACAAAAACCCCACGCAGTCCGCATCTTTTGCGAGCCACATGGGGTCATCATACATATCACTTAGAAAATGCAACAGCACTTTCCTATTTCACAACTTCCAACCACCTCTTACAGAGTTACACCCTGCTTAAAGATAGCCATATCATGGAAACCTGCTTCCTCACTGCGTACCAGCTTACCGCTTGCAACTTCTACAACAAGGTCAAACAGCTTCTGGGTCTCATCGTTCATGTTGCTGTCCTCTACCAGAACACCTGCGTTAAAGTCAATCCAGTTGGACTTCTTGTTAGCAAGAGTGGAGTTGGTCGCAATCTTCATGGTAGGCACGGGAGACGCAAAAGGTGTTCCACGGCCGGTGGTGAAGAGAACGATATGTGCACCGGATGCTGCCAGTGCAGTTGCTGCAACCAGATCATTACCGGGTGCGCTCAGAAGGTTCAAGCCGGGAGTCTTAACAACCTCACCGTACTCAAGAACACCCTTAACCAGAGCGCTACCGGACTTCTGAGTACAGCCAAGAGACTTATCCTCGAGAGTAGAAATACCACCCTTCTTATTACCGGGAGAAGGATTCTCATAAATGGTCTGGTCATGACGCTTGAAGTAATTCTTGAAATCGTTAATCAGGCAAACAGTCTTATCAAACAGCTCCTCACTTGCACAACGATTCATGAGAATAGTCTCTGCACCGAACATCTCGGGAACCTCTGTCAGAATGGTAGTACCACCCTTGGAAATCAGAAGGTCAGAGAAACGTCCTACCAGAGGGTTAGCAGTGATACCGGACAGACCGTCACTACCACCACACTTCATACCGATAATCAGCTTGCTTACGCTGATGGGCTCACGCTTGAAGGTAGCCGCATAAGCAGCCAGCTCCTTGATAAGCTCTACGGAGTCAACGATTTCATCCTCATGCTCCTGAGAAACCAGGAACTTCACACGCTTGTCATCGTACTCGCCGATATAGGGCTTAAGTACGTCAATATTGCTGTTCTCACAGCCAAGACCAAGTACCAGCACACCGCCGGCATTGGGATGATTAATCAAATCAGCCAGAATCTTTCTGGTGTTCTCCTGGTCATCACCCATCTGAGAACATCCGTAAGGATGAGGGAAGGTGATAACCTCACCAACGCTCTCCATACCGTCTCTGTTGGCATCCAGCCACTTGTTAGCCATCTTTACAATAGCCTCAGCTACGTTGTTTACACAACCTACAGTGGGGATAACCCAAATATCATTACGAACACCAACCTTGCCATCAGCACGATTGAAGCCCATGAAAGTAGCATCCTCAGTGGTCTTCTCCTCAACGGGAGTAGGCTCGTAGGTGTACTCAAGCAAATCGCCCAAAGCAGTCTTTACATTGTGTACATGAATCCAGCTACCGGTTGTGATAGCTTCCTTAGCGTTGCCAATACGATAACCGTACTTGATAACCTCACCGCCCTCTGCGATGTCACAGATAGCCATCTTATGACCTGCGGGAATCTCTTCCTTGGCAGTGACGGAAATTGTTCCGTCTCCTGCCTCTACAGTGATAGTCTCACCTGCAGGGATTACCTGCAGTGCAACTACTACATTATCGTTGTCGTTAATTTTTAAGAAATTTTGCATAATGCTGCCCTCATACCATTTGTCTTAATGTCGTCAAGATAGTTGGTTACTGCCTCGGTAAGACCGGGAACCTTGTTCAGATCCTGACCGTGGAAGTCCTCTCTGCCAAGATATGCAGTTACGAACTCAGCAGTAGCCTTGCTGCTGTTGTCACGGAAGAACTCAAGTACAGGCATATCATCCTTTACATTGTACTCCTCGCCATCTCTGTTACCGATGAGAACGCCGTCTCTGATCTCAGAACCGGTATAGAATGCCATCAGTGCAGCAATGGAGAAGGTCATGTGTGCAGGAAGCTTGCCGAACTTATCTACATAGCCAAGAAGGCTGGGCAGACATCTTGCTCTCCACTTGGAAACAGAGTTCAGGGAAATTGCAAGCAATGCATGGTCTACATAAGGGTTGTTGAAACGGTTTACTACCTCACCAGCGAACTCCTTCAGCTCATCCTCGGGAAGGGTCAGGGTAGGAATAACCTCATCAAAAATAGTGCTGTTCATGAACTCACGAACATCTGCGTCCTCCATGGACTGTCTTACGATGTCGTTACCGCACAACCAGGATGCAAGAACAAAGGAAGTATGTGCACCATTCAGGATACGTACCTTTCTCTGCTTGTAAGGATGATGGTCATCGGTAAAGATAACGGGCATACCTGCGCCGGGAAGATCGAACTCCTTGCTGATATCCTTATCGGACTCAATTACCCAGAGACCAAAAGGCTCACCGGTAACCATGATACGGTCCTCGTAACCCAGCTTCTCCCACTCTTCTGCTTCTGTAGCACGGGGATAACCGGTAACGATACGGTCAACCAAAGTAGAGGTGAAGATACAAGCCTCCTCAACCCAGTTCTTGAACTCATCGGACAGACCCCACAGCTCGATAAGCTGCATTACACACTTCTTCAGCATGATACCGTTGTCATCGATCAGCTCTACAGGGAGCATTACCAGACCCTTGGACATATCGCCATTGAAGGTCTCGAATCTATGATACAAAAACTTAGTAAGCTTTCCGGGGAAAGTCTTAGGAGGATTCAACTCAAACTTATCGGTATTGTCAAATACGATACCTGCCTCAGTAGTGTTAGATACAACAAAACGAAGGGTATCAATCTCAGCCAGACCCATGTACTTCTCATACTCATTGAAGGTATCAACAGCATCAGCAACGCTGGTTACCTGACGATTGATAACGGTAGCTTTACCATCTACGTTACCACGAAGAGAAACGGTGTACTGACACTCCTGATTGTGGAACATGTCCAAATTACCGAACTCGATGGGCTTAATCAGAACAATATCACCATCAAAGGTGCCTGCCTCGTTTGCTACGTCGATCATGTAATCTACGAATGCGCGAAGGAAATTACCCTCACCAAACTGAACAACCTTGATCGGTCTCTCTTTCTTGCCTGTCATTGACTTGTTTAACATTTCCATTTAACTTTGTCCTCCATTCTGCGCTCCCGGCGCATCTTAAGTTTCCCGGCAAAGCCGGTTTATCCATTCTAATGAACTTACTATAACACATCCGAAAAAATTTTTCCACATATAAATGTTTATGTAAGCGCTTTCATTTTCGTATTTTACAACTCTTACGTAATTTCGTCAATAGGGCAAAATTGTGGTTTTTTAGAAGAAATTACATAAATTTTTACTACTTTTGCGACTTGCAAAATATATATGCATTCTGTATAATCAAAATTAATCTTATGAAACTACTTACGTCAGAGAGGTAAACTCCATGACAATTTACGATATTTCCGAGAAAGCAGGCGTATCCATCGCCACAGTTTCCCGTGTTTTAAACGGTAGCAACAGTGTGAGCGACAAGACCCGTCAAAAGGTACTCGATGTTATCGAGCAATGTGGATACACCCCCAATGCATTCGCCAGAGGTCTGGGCTTAAACACCATGAAAACCATTGGTATCATGTGTGCAGACAGTTCGGATTTATACCTCGCCAAGGCTATTTACCACATGGAACAAAAGCTTCGCTCCAAAGGCTACAACAGCATCTTAAGCTGTAGTGGTTATGAACCGGAAGCCAAAGCAAATTCCATGAATTTACTGATTAACCAGAAGGTTGACGGAGTTATTCTTTTGGGCTCCAACTTCATCCATGAACAGGACGAGGACAACCGATATATTGTAGAAGCGGCCGGGCAGCTTCCGATTATGCTTTTAAATGCAGCACTGGATGCTCCCAATATTTACAGCGTAGTTTCAGACGATAAGACATCCATGTATGAAGCAACCGAATTCATGATTGCATCAGGTGTGGAAAACATTTTGTACTTTTACAATTCAGATTCTTACAGCGGAAAACGCAAACTCGCCGGTTATCTGGCAGCCATGGAAAAACATGGATTGACACCGCTTACAGAATTTTATCAGGGTTCCCACGAGGACATTCCTGCCATGACAGACCGTTTAAAGTCGCTGCATTGTAGCGGCACTCAGTTCCGCGGAGTAATTGCTTCCGATGATTCACTGGCACTGGCTGCTGTCAAATATGCCCGTGAAATGCAGATAAATCTTCCTGACGATTTATCGGTTATCGGCTTCAACAATTCTATGTTGGCCACATGCTGTCAACCGGAGCTTACAAGTATTGACAACAAACTGGAACCCCTCTGCCAACACCTGATTGACACACTCATGGGTGTTCTTGCAGGGGATGCAATGCCGCAAAAGACCGTCCTTTCCGGTGAACTCATTAAACGCGGCACAACCCACTAAATACGGTACCAATAAAATTTACTATATATCATTCAAACGGAGGAATTGAAATGAAAGCATTTATGGACAAAGACTTCCTGCTTGAAACGGAAACAGCCCAGAAGCTGTATCACGAAGTTGCAGAGAAAACCCCGATTCTTGACTATCACTGTCACATCAATCCCAAGGAGATCGCTGAGGACCGTCAGTTTGAGAACATCACTCAGGTATGGTTGGGCGGCGACCACTACAAGTGGCGTTTCATGCGTTCCTGTGGTGTTGACGAGAAATATATTACCGGTGACGCTTCCGATTATGAGAAGTTCTGCAAGTGGGCTGAGTGCCTTGGCAAAGCTATCGGCAATCCCCTCTTCCACTGGAGCCATCTTGAGCTTCAGAGATATTTTGGCTACAACGGCGTTCTGAACGCTAAGACCGCTGACGAAGTTTGGAATCTTTGCAACGCAAAGCTTGCTGATCCTTCCATGAGCGTTCGCAACCTGATTAAGCAGAGCAATGTTACTCTTATCTGCACCACCGATGATCCTATCGATTCTCTCGAGTGGCACAAAAAGATTGCAGAGGATGACAGTTTTGATGTAGTTGTTCTTCCTGCATGGAGACCTGACAAGGCTATGAACATTGAGAAGCCTGAGTATCTCGATTACCTTGACCAGCTGGCAAAGGTTTGCGGCGTAGATGAAATCAACACTTTTGCAGCTTTGAAAGATGCTCTGAAGCAGCGTATGGAGTTCTTCGCTTCCATGGGTTGTAACGTATCCGACCATGCTCTTGAGTATGTAATGTACTATCCTGCAACCGAGGAAGAGGTTGAGGATATCTTCCTTAAGAGACAGAATCGTATTCCCCTTACCAAGGATGAGGAAATGAAGTTTAAGACTGCTTTCATGCTCTTTGTTGGTAAGGAGTATCATAAGTTGAACTGGGCTATGCAGCTCCACTACGGATGTAAGCGTGACAACAACACTCTGATGTACGAGAAGCTCGGTCCCGATACCGGTTTCGACTGCATCAACAACTACGCTCCTTCCGCACAGATGGCAGATTTCCTGAACGCTTTGATTCAGACTGATGAGCTTCCCAGAACCATTCTTTACAGCCTGAATCCTAACGACAACCAGTCCATCGGCACCATCCTTGGCTGTTTCCAGGATTCCACTGCTGTTGCTAAGATTCAGCAGGGTAGCGCATGGTGGTTCAACGATCACAAGACCGGTATGCAGGATCAGATGATTTCCCTTGCTAACCTTGGTAACCTTTCCGGTTTCGTTGGCATGCTGACCGACTCCAGAAGCTTCCTGTCCTACACCAGACATGAGTACTTCCGCAGAATCCTCTGCAACCTCATCGGTAACTGGGTAGAGAACGGCGAGTTCCCTGCAGACTTCGATACCTTGAACGAAATCGTTGCAAATATTTCTTACAACAACGCTAAGAAGTATTTCAACTTCCCTTTGAACTAAATAGTTTCCGATTAAGTGAACAAAAACTGCCGGTGGTCATTGACCGCCGGCAATTTTATTCCTCTTACAAATTCTTCTGTTTATTCTACACTAAAATCCCAAAAACACTCTACAGCCACCAGAACCACAGGCTTCTTGCGCCGACGCTAAACTTCACCGTCTTGGTGCCGCCGAACTCACCGCATCCCTTGATGGTTACGGTTGCCGTTCCCTTCTTCACGTTATTCTTGTAACTTCCGGGAACAATCTCAAAATCCTTGCCATACACAAGGCTCTCTCCACAGATTGTCACCTTTCCGGAACCATCCTCATTTACAAAATCCGCTTCAGCCAGCTCCACCGCCTTGCCGGTGTACGTTTTCTGAATATCGGCTACCTTCACCTTAGTAAAATCCTTCTCCGTGATGCGGTAGGTTGTAGTCAATACCTTGCCCTCTGCATCCTCGTAAGCCCCCATTCCTGTAACCGATACAGTAATCACGCTTCCCACAGGAGCAGTATCCTGCCTGGTCAGGACTACCGTCTCACCATTCTCGTTCGTCGTGGAGTAAACGGGTGCGCTATAATCTATGCCCTCTTTTAATGTCTTGCCGTCTGCATCAGTAACCACTACCTTACTGATATAGCCGCCCTTCTTGTCAGATACGGCTTTGTCTGCCACAGTCATAGTCGCTGTCACTTCTGCATCTGTGAGACTTCTGCCTATGATAACAAAGGTGCGGCTGACAGTGCCTGAAAAGTTGCCCTTACCCTTAATAGTAATGGTGGGAGCCTTCTTGGCATCATAGCCTGTCTCCCCTGCCCTGGCAGTATAAACAGCCTTGTTATTCTTATAGGTTACCGTGTAGTCCGTACCCGTTTTCAGTACCTTGCCATTAAATACAAGTTTCAAAGAAGGCTGTGCGCCACCCTTTACATACTTGGCACTCATCTCACCATCCTCCACGGTTACAAGATTAGAGATACTTGCCGCAGCAATCTTAAAGTTCTTCTTAACAGTGCCGGTGTATTTACCAATACCTTTGATGACAACCGTTGCGGTCCCCACATTAATATTCTTGGAATACGTTACCGCATAATCCGTTCCTTCCGTCAGAACCACGTCCTTAACAGTTCCTGTTTTGGCATCCTTAACCGCCACAGTTACCTTAAGCACAAGCATCTGCGCATTTCCGGTATATACTTTATTCTCAACACCTTCTACTTTCGCCTTGGCAATAGTCACACCATTTACCTTGAAAGTGGCCTTTTTGAAGCCTGTAAATCCGCTGCCCTCAATGGCTTTCACCGTCACGGTTGCAGTACCTACTGCCTTGTTGTTGGCATACTCTACAGTGTAGTGAACTCCCTTTTTCAGAGTCTCTTTCTTGCCGTTTACCTTTGCAGTCACAACCAGATCGGTATCATCAAGTTCCACTGCATTCACACCATCAAACTCCTGCGCTGGAATCTTAGCGATAGTTGCCTTTGCAAGACTGGTTCCCTTGGCTGCCACAATCAGGTGCACGGTTCTGCTTCCGGCATAGTTGCCCTTACCTGTAATAACAATGGGATAAGTACCGGGCTCTTTGTAAGCATTTGCCTCTTCCGCCGGATAATCCACAGCAAAATCAGCCTTACCCAGCTTTTTGCCATCCACTTTAATCACAGGTGCCTTTGCCTGCACCTTTCCATTTGCCTCAACTAACACATCCTCAGCCTCAATATTTCCATCTGTCAAATCCGAGAGATCTCTTGGCTGAATGGTAAAATACACTTCAAGCTTCTGATCATAATTCCCCTTCCCCTTAATAATCATCGCAGGAGTTTTTTTGGCATCAAATCCTTCCTCTCCCTCCTTGAAAGTGTAGGCATTCTTGTTGTTCCTGTAAGAGATGGTATAATCCCTTCCCTTTTCCAGACAGAACTCTCCATTACCGTCCCAAACCTCCGGCTCAGGCTTAATGGCTTTGCCGCTATAATTCTCCACATTCACAGCTTTCACAAAAAATCCGTTGCGTGCAACATCATCCCACGTCATTACCTGAATAGTAATGGTCTTGGTCTCCGCCGCCTCATAGTTGGCAGTCTCAGCCATATCCAAAGACACCTTCACGGTTCCGCTGCCCACAATATTTACCACACCATCTTCGGATACTGATACGATATCCGTCTCCTTCTTGGCCTTACCATCTGAATCCACACCACCTGATACCCTGTACACTAACGCACCCTCGCCTACGGTTGTAATATCTCCTGCCATAGAGAATGCATCATCATTATAAATCCGGGTATAGAAATCCACTTTCGGAGTAATTACCGCCTTCGCCTTGGAAATAGTTACCTGAGCAGGCACGGCCGCTGTGGGTTGCTGCAACATATAGTTGCCCGCATCCTCACCCACTAATCTAAGCTCCGGCAAGATTACCTCCGCATAATTATCAACCGCTGTACCTCTTAACGCACCTTGTAATCCGGTCACATCCACCGCTACATCATCACCATCAACCGTGCCCTCTAACGCAACCGCTGTAACAGCAACCACATTTGTGCCATCATACGTTCTATCCGCAGCACTCACACCACAAACACCTATTTGTTTCTCCACAACTTTCACCGTCAACGCCATGGTTACTATAGTATAGTTGTCCGTATCTTCCGGTGTAAATGTAGCTCCAAATTCCTGCTGCCCCACAGCACCGACTGATTCTTTATCGTTATTCCACTTCCATCCGGCAGGCAGTTCCACCTCCTTCAAGGTCTGTCCATAGATTGCTGTCAAATCCTTCGGAGCGCTCACGTCCGGCACTGCTTGTTTTACTGTAATTTCCAGCATTCCATTGACCCGGGCAAATTCTGCATTATTAGGCGTAAATATCCATTCTGCCAGTACCGTACCGGCATTGGGTTTCTCTGAAGGATTTTTCCATGCAAGTGCACCTGTCACAACCTGCCCTTCACGCCCCACAAATTCCGCAACATTTTCTTTAAATATCAGCTGTGACAAGCTCTCACCATAGGTAAGCTCATTATTCTCCAAAATCACCTCTGTACCGGCCTTTAAACTTACCGGAATCTGATCAATAAGCTCTATGTTCACCGTAAAAGCAATGTCCTCATAATTGTCCGTCTCTACTACAACCGTAATTACTCCCTCATCCCCCACAGCACCAATTTGTACCGCATAAGACAAAACCCCCTCATTTACCACAGGACTCACACTGTACCCCACATCTCCGCTTACCGCAGGTACACCATAGCTTACCGCACCACAATCCTCCGGCAATAAACCTGCAAGGTCAACAGAATCTGCATGCCCGACCATATATAAATATTTTCTGCTTATGACTTCTGCGGTATATCCACTCTTTTTAGCTACATTAACAGCCACCTCCTGCTCCGTCACGGCAAGTCCTGTATAGTTCTGCAAGGCCTCATCAGAAGGCGTAAATACCATCGTGTAAGATCCCTGCCCCACATCCGGCACAATTGTACCATCCTTCCAAGCAAAGCTTCCATACTCCGTACTGCCACCGGACAATACACTCTCCGCCAAAGTCTGTCCATAAATCAAATCACCGGCTGTGGGCCAAATAATCGTAGCTACCGGGAGACCCTCGCCCGGATTGGTCACCTTAATCGTGCCTGTCAGAGTCACCTCAGAAGGATCAAACCATCCCTCAGTCTCTGACTGCGGAACAATCCATGTAAAAATATTCACTGCACCTTCCGCAGTGCTGAAATCCTCACAACTCCAATCAATAAAAAGGTCATATAATTCCTCACCTTCAACAGTTACCTCAATGGATACCGGAAGATTCTCAATTACTTCTTCTGCACTCGCCAACAAAGTCTCCAACACCACATCTTCGAGAACTGTATTGACCTTCTCTATCTTGGGCAGTTCGCCCACCGGAACCCACCAATTGCCATCCTCATCCTTCTCAAAGTCTACCTCTTCACCGACTGGCGGGAACAGTACAAAGGACCTTAAACTCTCATTCGCTACAGAATTGGGCGCTTGTATATAATTGTGTTCCCGATATACCACCCCGCCACTGGAAACACCATCATAACTCACACTACCGATAGCCACGCCTGTTGTACCACTGACAGCTCCGGTAATAGTCAACACCTGCTCCGTATCCAATACAAGGGTTCCACCGCCATTCAACGCCCCGATAGTAAAAGCTTGCTTATCCCCAAAATCCGTTAAATCCAACTGCGTATTTGACGGAAGATTTACCACCATATCATCCGAAAGCACACTATCCCCGTTCAATAACAGCTTTGGCAAGCTGCTCGTCTCTCCATTCAATGACAAACTGCCAATGGTATTCAAAACAACCTGACAGGGATACCCCTTGCCACCGTCCGTATAACTCACTGCAACATTCTGTGCACCACCAGTGACACCGTTTACCACAACACCGGAATTGTAGGTTAAATTCACAGCTACCCGACCTGTTACAGGAAAAGCAACACTGTTTGCCACCGGCGCATTCGGCTGATAATAAGGGTCCAGAAAATTATCCGGGTCATAACTGCCTTCCAGCGCACCACTACCATACACATTGGTTCCCGTTCCATTATTGAGATTCTTATCCAACTGAATAGAAACCGTTCCTCCAAAGGAACCATTCATACTGCCTGCATAAATATTACCAAATCCACTATTTGTACCCCTGATAATAATTGCTCCGGCATTTCCCGGTCCATTACTACCGGTATAAAGCGTACTCTCTGAAGCGCTTTGAATCATATACAGACTGCCACCAAACAAATCAGTCTCTCTGGAATTGCTGGTCACACCATCTATGGTCAAAGCATATCCATTTGCCCACACTGCATCACGACAGTTATTGGCAAGACAAAGTGTCATATCCTTAAATGTAACATCTGCCTCCAGCAAAATTCCCGCCTTTCGTACTGCCAACTCGCCACCGGTAATAGTCACACTCTTATCTATAATAAACGGCAACAATTCTTCTCCCTCAGTAGTCATAATCGTTGCTCCGTTGGTAATATCTATAATATCACCATCCACCGCCTGCTCAAGTGCAGCCTCAAAGGTCAGACTGTCATTGACTGTATAGGTCGTTTGCGTCTCCTCTCCCACAATAGCAACTGGGGAATCACTTTTTGCCAACACGGTACAATCCACCGAATTTGCCACGAGCAAAACTGCCATCACAACCGCAAAAATCCGCTTAAATCTCACCACTTTTTTACCCATGTGATTTCCTCCTTTTTGCAAAACATATTCCTGTCTTTATTATACTAAAAATTCACTCTGCCTGCAAACAGTACTCATGCAAAAAGCCCCGTAAAAATCAGCTTTATGCCAACTTTTACGGGGCCTTCCTTATACCATGATTCGCTTTGCTCCATCATGGTTTACGCACATTATACCATTGCAGCCTTAATTGCAGCCATCAACTCATCATAAGTCTCAAACGCAGGAAGCTGAGGATAATCTGCCTTAATCTTATCAGTGCTGCGGAACAGAAAACCTGCCTTACTTGCAAGAATCATGTCCAAATCATTATAGCTGTCACCGCTTGCGATAGTCTCATAACCGATGGACTGCAAAGCCTTAACAGTGGTCAGCTTAGACTTCTCACAACGCATCTTAAATCCGGTAATCTCACCATCCTCTGCAACCTCCAGAGAGTTACAGAAAATAGTAGGCCAGCCAAGCTTCTCCATAAGAGGAGTTGCAAACTGGCTGAAAGTATCACTAATGATGATTACCTGACCAATAGAACGAAGCTCATCCAAAAACTCCTTCGCACCGGGCATAGGATCAATCTTCGCAATAGTCTCCTGAATCTCCTTCAGTCCCAGACCATGCTCCTTCAAAACACCAATACGCCACTTCATCAGCTTATCATAATCCGGCTCGTCACGGGTGGTCTTCTTCAGCTCAGGAATACCGCTTGCCTCTGCAAATGCAATCCAAATCTCAGGCACCAATACGCCTTCCAAATCCAAACAGGTAATATACATCGATTTTTCTCCTTTATCTCACATAATATGTAGACGCTTTTATCAACAAAGCACCTTATCAGTATAAAGCATTTTCCCTCCCGTGTAAACCAAATTTTGCGCGAGCAATGAGCCATGCTGTCCAGCGGTTAAATATGCTCGTCGGGTGCTTGCACACGCAAGAGCATATTTGGCCGGTGGACAATACGGCGAACGCCGCGACAACGAACAAGCGACAGCTTGGGCGGTGGCGGCATGGCGGACACTCATTATTTTTTAGTAGCTTTTCCCCAATGTTCATGGTATGCTAATAATGGAACATAAGACCCCTACAATACTTGACATATACGGAGAGTACTTATGCAAACAAATAGTAAATTAACATTTTCCAAACAAGGAAAAAGACGCAAGGACATTGACCATATCATTATCGAAAAGGGAAAACGCGGAGATTTCTCACCCCTACAGCCCGACCACTATCACAATTTCTATGAAATATTTTACCTACTTTCCGGCCGTTGCCATTTTCTCTTAAAAGATACTGTCTACGAACTGGAAAAGGGTGATTTAGTCTTCATTGCACCAGGAGAATTGCATCATTCCCTCTACAACGAAGGCGAAAATTGCGAAATCTGCATGATTTATTTCAAGAAAGAGCACCTTTTGGTTGACGGTAAAGACAGCCCTCAGTCCTTTATGGGAAGTGTTCCGGCACTCTATAGAGATAATTTTATGTCACTGCTCTCCCGCATGCTTTCTGAGTATGCTCATATTGATGAATACTCAGATTCTTTCCTGACCGTGCATTTACAGGAGTTGATTCTCATGCTGATGCGCCACTCTGTTTTGGATGAGAAGGAACCTGCACTGCTCCACTCCAAGGACGCAGACATTTTACTTGCTACCAAGTATATTTACAAGAATTTCAAGCAACACATGACTCTGGAAGAGGTATCAAATGTGGCATCTCTAAGCCCCACCTACTTTAGCAAAAAATTCAAGCAGACCACAGGCATGGGATTCAAAGAGTACTTAAATTTCGTCCGGCTCAAACACGCTCAGGCAGCCCTTTTGACCACAGACAGTACCATCACTGAAATTGCCCTTGAATATGGTTTCAACGACAGCAACTACTTCAAGGATTTGTTCAAAAAAGTTTACGGAAAATCCCCCAGAGAATTCCGCAAGAATCCGGACTGAAAAGTCCTAATTTTATTGAAGATACATCCCTTTTTATCTGCTGCGCATATATTTTCAGAGCAAATGGGATGTCAGTTGCCATAATATCTCGTTTACGCCCCGCTCTCACACATATAGCGGGGCGCAAACTTTCAAGTCAGACAAATTACATCCTTTTTCATGCTTAAAATCATATTTTGAGCATAAAAATTGGATGTAAAACAATAAAATTATTAGTTTACATCCAATTTTGCTCATCAATCATCGTCCCCCTTGCAATATCAATGTTGTTCCACTGACATACACAAGACTTTCTTTTAATATTCGAAATACAATTACCAACAAAATCTCACTTACTCTTCACACGCCAAAATTTCTTTCAAAAACCGCTCTCCATACTTCTCATACTTATACTCACCCACACCGGTAACGGTAAGCATTTCACTCTTATTTTGTGGCTTCACGACGCACATATGCTCCAAGGTTTTATCAGAAAACACAATATAGGGCGGTACTTTTTCTGCTCTGGCGATTTCGCTGCGAATAGCACGCAATCTGCCAAACAAAGAATTGTCCACACGGCCGCCGGCTGCTGCCTTCTTGCCTTTCCGCTCCATTTTGGCCTGTTGTTCCAATTCCGAAGCCATAGGCAGCTTCATCATCACTGTTTCCTTTCCTGCGGAAACTGCTCGTGACTTCCCGGTTAACTTCACAATACTGTACTCATCTTCTGTCGTGTCCAGGTACTCATTCATCAACAGGAAGTTTAATACTGCTCGCAAAGTATGTGTCGGAACCTTGGACAAATGGCTGTAATAGATATTTTCATCCAGGCGATATTGTCTGATTTTAGCCGTATTGGCTCCATGCACCGTATCAATAATTACCGCAGCGCCATACCGCTGCCCTGCTGCCGACACACAACCAATCAAAGCTTTTGCAATCTCTGTCACATCCACTGTTTCGAATTTGCTCAAACAGTTTGCACAATTCCCACAATAATTGGCCCCATACTCTCCAAAGTATTTTAAAATATAATCCCTCAGACAATCATTGGTAAAACAGTAAAACGTCATTTTTTTCAGACGCTCCCTGTCCTTGGCCATCACCAGTTCTCTGGTATCCTCGTCCAGCTCCTCATTATCCTGATTGTTCTCAATGAAAAACCGATTGGTAATCACATCCTGACCGCTGTATAGCAAAATGCACTCACCCGGCTCTCCATCTCTGGAACAACGCCCCACCTCCTGATAATAGGACTCCAGATTCTTCGGCATGTTATAGTGGACTACATAGCGCACGTTGGACTTGTCAATTCCCATACCAAAGGCATTGGTGGCCACCATAATCATTTTCCGGTCAAAAATAAAATCATCCTGATTGCCACGTCGCTCCGCATCACTCAAACCTGCATGATATCTGGTCGTAGAAAAACCGTCCCGCTCCAACCGTTCCGAAATTTCTTCCACCAGCTTTCTGGTAGCACAGTAAACAATACCGAACTGCCCCGGATGACGCTCGATAAAATTCCGCATGGTTGCATATTTATCCTTAGGAGACTGCACTCCCAAATACAAATTCGGCCTGTCATAACCTGTAGTAACCACCAAAGGCTCCTGTAGACCCAATATAGCCATTACATCCTCTCTGACCTCTCTGGTGGCGGTGGCTGTAAATGCACTGACGATGGGACGTTTCGGCAACTTCCCTATAAACTCCACAATTTTTAAATAACTGGGTCGGAAATCCTGTCCCCACTGAGAAACACAATGAGCCTCATCCACCGCTATCATGGAGATTTCCACTTGCAGCGCAAAATCCAGAAACTCCTCCGTCACCAGACGCTCCGGCGCCACATAAATAATAGGATAACGCCCCTGTTTGGCATACTCAAGGGCCTTGCGATATTGGGCATATGTCAGGGAACTGTTCAGATACGCCGCATGAATACCGGCCTGATTTAAAGATGCCACCTGATCCTTCATCAAAGAAATCAAGGGTGAAATCACCAATGTAATTCCGGACAACATTAAGGCAGGGACCTGAAAACAAATGGATTTCCCTGAGCCCGTAGGCATAATCCCCAGCACGTCCCTGCCTTGCAATATACTATCTATCAGCTCCTCCTGCCCCTCTCGGAAAGTATCATAGCCGAAACATTTCTTTAGCACTTCTTTTTTGGTCATATTTCTAATACTTACAAGCTTCCTCTTCTCCGTTTAATACGCGAAGTCCGCCCTGTACCAAAGCCAACAGCTCATCCTCTCCAGGATATACGGTAAAGGGTGCAATCCACTCGGAAGCCTCCTTCAACGCATCTACAACATCCTCTGCGTAGGCAATTCCGCCGGTGACAATAATCTGATCCACCTTACCCTTCAGCACGCAAGCCATGGAACCAATATCCTTTACCACCTGATACAGGAAAGCTTCCTTCACCAGTGCAGCCTCTTCATTCCCCTCTGCTGCCATCTTCTTGACCTCACGCATGTCATTGGTACCCAGATAGGCATTGAAGCCACCCTTACCTACAATTTTACTATATACTTCCTTCTCCGTATACTGACCGGAGAAACACATCTTAATCAAAGCGCCGCTGGGCACGCCACCGGCTCTCTCAGGAGAGAAAGCACCGTCGCCGTCCAAAGCATTAAACACATCCACAATTTTACCGTTTCTATGCGCGCCTACGGACACACCGCCGCCCATATGTACTACAATCAGATTCAGCTCCTCATAGGGCTTACCCGTCTCTTTCGCATAACGCTTTGCCACAGCCTTCTGATTCAGTGCATGGAACACACTGATACGGGGAAGCTCCGGCACACCGGAAAGTCTCGCCACCGGCGCAAGCTCATCCACCACCACAGGGTCCACAATATAAGAAGGCACACCGATGGAATCACCGATTTCCCGAGCCAGAATACCGCCCAGATTGGAAGCATGCTGCCCTTGTACACCTACTTTTAAATCTGCCAAAAGAGCATCTGTCACCTCATAAGTACCACCGGGAATAGGCTTTAACATACCGCCGCGTCCCACCACCATATTCAGAGAATTGATGTCAAAATCCTTCTCCTCCAAAAGCTTGGTGATAATCTCCTTGCGGAAATCCTTCTGGTCCACGATGGTGGCATATTTTGAAATCTCCTCCGTGGTATGACGCAGAGTCTCCTCAAACAATAATGTCTCGTCCTCAAACACACCAATCTTGGTGGATGTAGAACCGGGATTAATAATCAAACTTTTCACAGACATCTCTATACCCCCCTCTTCATCTCTTCTGCAACAACTGCTGCCAAAGCAATGGAATTTACCTTCGTCTCAAAGGAATCGGAACGGCTGGTGAGAATCGCAGGAACCTTGGTACCTGTGAGAATACATCCATTCTGTACATCCACCAGATGTACCAACATCTTATACACCAGATTGCCTGCATGAATGTCGGGGAACAACAGCACATCTGCATCACCCTGAATCTTACGATCCGTAGCTCCCTTGTGCTTGGCAGCCTCCTTATCAATTGCAAGGTCCATGGACAGCGGTCCGTCCACGATACAACCGGTAATCTCTCCCTCTTCACACATACGGGTCAGCTCAGCTGCCTCCACCGTAACAGGCATCTTGGGATTTACCACCTCCACTGCTGCCAAAGGTGCTACCTTGGGCATATCCACGCCACAGGCTCTGCACACGGGAATGGTATTTTTAATAATATTTACCTTATCCTCCAAAGTAGGGTAAGTCATAAATGCAACATCTGTCAGGAACAACAATCTGTCCATCCCTGCCACATCAAATACACACACATGGGAAAGAGGGCCACCGGTACGCAAACCAACTTCCTTATCCAGAACACTCTTCAGGAAATTCTTGCTGTCAATCAGACCCTTCATGTACATATCCGCCTTGCCGTCATGAGCAAGCTTCACAGCCTTCAAAGATGCCTGCACCATATCCGGCTCGTCAATAATCTCGTAACCTGTCAAATCCATTCCAATGGAATCTGCTATCTCGCGAATCTTCGCCTCATCACCCACCAGAATCGCGTCTGCAATGCCGCGCTCCTTCGCTGCACGAACCGCCTCCAGCACCGCCTCATCCTGTGCTACAGATACCGCAACGGTCTTCTTGCCACACGCCTTAACCTTCTCAATAATCTCTTCAAATTTACGGCCCATGTTACCCTTCCTTTCTGTGTTTTCAAAGTCTGTTAAAATAATAACACACTCTGTCACAAAAAACAAGCCCTGCCTTTATACATATTCCTTAATTTCAAAAAGATTCGGCAAACAGGCATACAAACACTTTGACAGTTCCTCATCGGGCTCCGTCTGATCCGGCACCATAATCACCTTACATCCCGCCCCATAAGCCGAACGCACACCATTTGGCGAATCCTCCACCGCAATACAGACCTCAGGCTCAAGTTCTAATTCCCTGCATGCAAATTCATAGATATCCGGAGAAGGCTTACCCTGCTCCACCTGTGTTGCACTGATTACCCGGTCAAAATATTTCAAAAGCCCTAACCGCTCCAGATACCGGTTTGCACGCTCCAAATCTGTAGCAGTCACCACCGCAGCCGTCACTTTGACACTGTTTAAATACTCCAAAAGTTCAACAGCTCCCGGCTTAATCCGAATCCCTTCCCGGGCAATCATCTCCTCCATCAATTCCTTGCGCTTATTGCGAAGCGCCCAATAATCCAGTTCCTCACCAAACCAGCTCTTCAACTGCTCCGGCGCAAAAGGCCGCCCCAAACTGCGCATAAAAAGCGCCTGCTCATCCGTCATCTGATAACCGAAGGCCTTCAACGCCTCCGGCCAACAACGACGATAATAACACTCCGTGTCAATCAATGTTCCATCCATATCAAACAAAACTGCCCGTACCTGTCCCATATATCCTCCTTATTTATTCAAATCTCCATTGATTTATTTGTGCCTTTGGGGCTATACAATGTCGATTGAGAAGCCATATATCCTACCACGGAACGCTCTCGCTCCGTGAAAAAGCGCAGCGGATGCTAGGCTCGAAACGATATTGCTACGCAATACCGTTTGATCTCGCCAAGCACCGGCGTTTTTCAAGGTCTCGTGGTAGGGTATATGACTCCTAAACGACCGCACACACTCACAGACACAAACAAATCAATGGAGACTCGATTCTCTGGCATCCTTGACTTGCCAAGTTACTCCTCCCTATGGTATACTGAATCAACTTTTATTATTTTTACTTGAAGAAAAATAGCTTCCATAAAAGCTTCTGCGTCTATTTTAGCATAGCTTACGGAAGTGGGCAATTGGGAGGATTTTTATGGGAAGATATCGCACGGTAGAATCAGAGAAAGACGAACAAAGCTACGAGGCCCGTATCTGGTGGATGTTCCTTGCGGTGGCAATCATTGTACTCAGCTATACCATCTGGCACCACTACCTTAACTTTGATTTGGTGCATAATGGCACCTGTATTGAAGCAGAATACTTTGTCCAGAGCAATCAGGCCCAGGCCAGATATCAGGATGCATCCGGTCAAATATACACCTACAATCTGAGCAGCCTGAATGCGGACCACACAGACGATACCGTCAAGCTATACTATAAGACCGACATCCGTCATGCAGAGCCCAAACGCGACTTCAAATCATGGCTGTTCTCCTATGTGATTTTCGGCCTGATGTTCGTGGGATGCAGCTTCAAGCTCTTCACCATCTACAAGAAAAAACCGGATACAATGGTTTACGAAGCAATGGAAGAATAACACAAAGCGGATACACTGGCTAAAATCAGTGCATCCGCTTTTTCCTTCCTATCCGTTTATTGGTGTAACGCTTCATAATACGGACTGACACTCTCCCTATTCCTTCATAAACGCATCCATTAGTCGAATACTCGCCGCCATCCGTTTCAGTCGCGGAAGCTCCTGCTCCATATACTCCTCCAGCATACGGATTTCATCAGTCTCAAATCCGGTCGAAGAAACAATCTTGCAATCCGGAATCTTCCCCTCCGCGCTACGCTCCCCATCTGTGAAAGACACATAGGCAAACCGTTTCTCATCCTTCACACAAACAGGTGATACCGACATGATCATTTCATTGCTCATAAAGCACCTCCCGGCTTACAACTCGCCCTGCTCCTTTAACCACTTTAAAAATCCCTCACAGCCGTCCACAACATCCTCATAAGTAGCTTCAAAATCTCCGGTATACCACGGATCCGCCACATCTCTGCCACTACCGGCAAATCCAAGCAGCTTGTAAATCTTCCCCTCCGGGTCACCACCGGCAATCCGATTCATATTGCGAATATTCGCTGTATCCATACCAATCAGATAATCATATTCCTCATAATCCCTCTGAGTCATCTGTACTGCACGATGCGGAACTACAGGCACGCCTACCTGACGCAACTTGTTAACTGTTCCATAATGAGGGCCGTTGCCGATTTCTTCACGGCTGGTGGCCGCAGAATTAATGTAAAACAAATGGTCCATGTGACGGGTCTGTACCATGTGGGTGAAGACGGATTCACACATGGTGCTACGGCAGATGTTGCCGTGGCAAACAAACAATATTTTAATCATAATTTCAAATTTCCTTTCGTTTCTTGGCATATCTTAGCATATCTTGGCATATCGTGGCAAGAGCCCGAAAATACGGGCTTTTTTCAAGATGTTAGTCTACCCGGACGGCAGACACCAAATAGGGGTAAAATGGCATATCTTGGCATATGCTGGCATATCGTGGCATATTATCACCTGCAAAAGT
>SVFL01000084.1 GCA_015056885.1 Lachnospiraceae bacterium | reverse complement strand
TCATTAGAGGAAGTCAGCGCACTTGCAAAAACTTATACAAATTGATGGAATATTTTCGGTTGACGAAAGAACAGGCAAAGGAAACGGGTATGTACGGTAAAGTATATATCCGTTTTTTGCACAAATTTGACGTAACTGTAATCCATTCTGCATTGTGAAAGTGTAAATCATTGTGTAAAATGATAGCATAAGGTAAAGGGTTGACAATAAAAGCCGACACTTTACACAAAAATCAAAGTCGACGTTGATTTTCTAAAAATTTTCATAAAAATAGAAGGAGGATACATATGAGACACTCATTCGTAAAAAAAGCTGCCATGTTATTGGCAGGCATTATGGTAATCGGCAGTCTTGCAGGCTGTGGTAAGGAACAACCAAAGGAAGTGATTGAAAGCACTCCTGCTCCAACAGAAGTGGAAAAAGAAGAAACAGTAGTAAGTGAACCGGAAGTGGTAGAAGAACCTACTTTGAAGGATTTAGACTGGGATGATGTAGAATTCCGTGTTGGTTGGACCGGCAGTGATGTTCAGAACAATGCAATTCTGGACGTAGTAGAAGTATTTGAAGAAGATTACAATAATTTATTTGTGACTGCAGAATTTGCAGGTTGGAGTCAATATGTAAGCCGTATTTCTACCCAGGCAGCAGGTAATCAGCTTCCTGACGTAGTGATGATGGATTATAGTTTCTTCAAGAATTATGATGACGGTGATTTGTTATTACCATTAAATGACTACATTGAAAGCGGTGCACTGGATCTTTCCGGTGTAGATGAGAGTGTTATTGCTTCCGGTACTTTGGATGGGGATATTGTTGCCATTCCTCTTGGAAATAATGTTCCTTGCTTTATGTACGATCCTGCTATCGTTGCAGAAGCTGGTGTAACTATTAGCGAAGCACCGACTTTTGAAGAATTTACAGAAGTTGCAAAGGCTGTTTATGACAAGACCGGTTCTATGATTTATCCGGCAACAAGCCTTGACCTGGTTGCAAGACAGATGGGCAGCGATGTATATGCAGGGGATAAATTGGCAGTTACTGCTGATCAGTTGATTGAGTACTATAACTGGTATTATGATGCTATTGATTATGGATTTATTCCTGACTTCCATCAGAGTGTAAATGCTGCAGAAGCGTTAGCAAATGGTGGTTACTGGGCATATTGGATTTGGTCTAATAATTTTGCTGCAAATCAGGCAACTGCCAATAAACCTATGTCTCTTATGGCAATGCCTACCGTTGAGGGTGCTCCGAATGCTACATACTTTAAACCAACCTTATTCTGGAGCGTTGCTGCATCCAGTGAGAATCCGGATCTGGCTGTAGAATTTATCAATTACTATATCAACAATAAGGATGCATGGAATGCAGTTACTTCACACTATGGTGTGCCGATTGATGCAGATGCAAAGGCATATGTAGGCCGTGCAATGAAAGATGTTGACAAGCAGCCTTTAGAGTTCCTGGCATGGTTAGGAGAAGAAGGTCATACCAGCCCGATCTTTGCACCTACTCCTGCAGCAGCTAATGAAGCAAACAAGCTGTTATTTAACGATATCCGTGATAAAATCGGTTTATTGGAAATGAAGCGTGAGGATATTCCTGCCGCAGTAGAAGCTGCAATCAAGGCTGCAAATGAAATTTTAGCAAAATAGTGCCTGACAAAGAAGCATTTTAGCGAGGGGCAACGGATTTCGTTGTCCCTCTAAATTTCACAAAAAAAGAGGAGGTTTCGGATGAAAAATAAGAATACATTGCCTGTTCCGGTCAGACCGAAACACAAAAGAACCAAAGCACAGATCAGAAAAGACGTAACAGGGTATATCTTTATATTACCGATTGTGATCAATTTAATCGTTTTTCATTTATATCCCTTGATCAGCTCCTTCTACCTGTCCTTTACAGAATACAATATTATAAGTCCGGCCAAGTTTATTGGTTGGGATAATTACAAAAAAATGTTTTTGGAGGATCCTATTATTTGGGCCTCCTTAAAAGTAACCTTTAAATATGCGATTATCAGTGTACCATTATCTTTAGCGGTTTCTTTATTGGTAGCGGTAATTATGACCTATCCGTCAAGGATGACTAATTTTTACCGGGTTATTTTTTATATTCCGTCCCTTATCGGTGGTGGTGTAGCCTGTGCTACCGTTTGGAAAATGGTTTGGAAAATTGATGGTCCTGTAAATATGGCATTACAAAGTATGGGATTGGAACCAATCCGATGGATGACGGATACCAAGCTGGCTCTTTACAATATTATCTTATTAGGAGTATGGCAGTTCGGCGGTCAAATGATCATATTCTTGGCAGCACTGAAAAATGTTCCTAAGGAACTATTGGAAGCGGCCAAAGTGGACGGTGCAACTCCGATTAAGAGCTTCTTTAAGATTACGCTGCCAATTGTAACCAGTGCTATCTTCTTTAATCTGATAAACGGTATCATCAGTGCTTTACAGCAGTTTAATGCTGCATTCCTGGTTACCCAAGGTGGACCTTTGAACTCTACCAGATTGTACGGGCTATATCAGTATACACAGGCATTTGAATATCAGCATTTTGGATATGCCAGTGCTATGGCATGGTTCTTAACCGTTATCATAGTTGCAATGACTGCAGTGGTATTTAAATCTTCCTCTACCTGGGTTTATTATCAGGATGAAGGTTGATTTCAGGGAAGGAGCTTGTTACAATGAAATTAAAAAGAAGAATTACAACAATTATTTTTCATATTGTCATGATAACATTAGGCTTTCTCATGTTATATCCCTTGCTTTGGCTGATTGGCTCTGCTTTTAAACCTACTCATGAGATTATGTCAACAGCCTCTGAATTGATACCGAGAAGCCCTACTTTGGAAAACTTTATCAACGGTTGGAAAGGCTTTGGCCGATATACTTATGCAACTTTTTTTAAGAACTCTTTTCTGATCGTAATTGTACGTGTGATCGGTACTACTCTTACTTCCGCCATGATTGCCTTTGGCTTTGCACGAGTACGGTTTACCGGTAGTAAATATTGGTTCGCGGCTATGATTGTGACCATGTGTATACCGGGATTTACACTTACTATACCAATATATTTAATGTACTTAAAGGTCGGATTAGTGGGAACGAAGATACCGGTTATGTTAGGTGGCTGGTTCGGCAGTGCATACCATGTATTCCTGACAATGCAGTTTATGCGTGGCATACCGAGAGAAATGGATGAAGCTGCTGTAATCGACGGATGTGGCTGGGTACAGCTATTTACCAGAATCATTACACCATTGATCAAGCCGATTTTAGCAACCGTAGCCATTATGACCTTTATGAGTGGTTGGGGCGATTATTATTCTTCCTTAATCTATTTAAATAAAACAAAAGATTATCCGGTAGCCTATGCATTGACTCTTTACGCCAGTGAAAATGATATTAATTATGGTCCAATGCTTGCAATGAGTTTGCTATCACTGATACCGATCATGACGTTATTCTTCCTTTTCCAAAAACAGCTGATTGACGGCATCAGCTTTTCCGGTATCAAGGGCTAAAAGGAGGCCATATGAGTAGAATAAGACAGTGGATACGCAATCAAAAGCTTTACAAGAAAATCATGTATGTGACAGTCAGTGCCTGTATGCTGGTTTTACTGGTATGTCTGGGGACAGAGCAGATTGTACACAAAGCCTACAATGATATGATGTATGAGAAGACTACGCAGATATTCACGTCTTATTCCAATCAGGTGGAAATGCAGCTGAAAGAATTAAATATTTTGACACTGACTATTATAGGGGATAATAGTATTCAGGAAAATCTGATTACTGTTCGTGATACTCCGGTTATGACGGAGTCCTGGCGAGAAAGCATTGATGTGATCAGAGAACAGCTGATGGTACATTTTTTTAACACAGACATTATTCGAAATTATGAATTATATGCAGCTAACAGATTTTGTCTTAACACAGGAAATTATCATAAAGACTGGGCGCAGCCTTTGCTGGAGCAGGCAAGAGAAGCCAGAGGCAGTATGGTGATCGTGCTTGATGGTGGCAAGGTATATCTGGTACGCCAGATCAGACAAATCATAGACTTTGAATTTACGGAACTGGGTGTAATCTTTGCAGAATTAGATATGCACAAGATTATCAAAGAAAGTAACCGGAATTATCAAAAAGTAGGAGTTAAAATGAATTTGTCCGTATATGTAGGAGATTCTTGTGTATATACGGATGATTCTGAGATTCATCCACTGGAAGCAGATGGTTGGACTATCAGGGATGATGATTTTGTAGTGCAATGTACCACAAATCGGGGCTGGAAGTTTGTATTTCAGACTCCTTATGGAGAAATCCTGCATTCTATTCGCACCATGATTATACGTACCACTCTTTTATGCATTGTAATCGTGGCGGGCATTCTGGTGATCTGCAGATATACGCTAAGCAGAATATTCCGTCATCTGGACAAGCTGGTACTGAAGTTTGATGATTACAGTATAGGCAAGCTTCCGTCAGAAGAAGATATGGAAGAGTACAAGGAGCGTAAGGACGAAATCGGTCATATCAACCGACGGTTTATGGAAATGGCCTACAAGCACAAAGCCTTGGAGGAAGAAAATTTTCAACGTATGTTAGTGCAAAAAGAAGCGGAATATAAGCATTTACAGCAACAGATCAGACCGCATTTTATATTTAATACCTTGAGTCAGATCATGTGGATGGCATATCAGCATGGAGATAAGGAAATTGCTGAATTAACAGATTCGCTGTCCAAATTAATTCGTGGCTCTATGACCTTTAATGAAAAGACAATTACAGCCAGACAGGAGCTGGAGCTGGTAGATAATTATATGCATATTCAAAAGGTACGTTATGAAAAGCGTATGTGTTTTCGATTGGATGTACCGGAAACGATGATGCATGTGCTGATTCCGCAAATGACTATACAACCTATCGTAGAAAATGCCATTGCCTATGCGGTGGAAGAAATGTTGGATCTTTGTGTGGTCAGTGTCAGTGGCAGGATAGATGGAGATAAAGCAATTTTTATTGTAGAAGATAATGGTCCGGGAATCGACCCGAATATTTTGGACAAATTAGTGAACGGAGAAACTAAAGCAAAAGGAAATGGAATAGGCCTGTTAAATGTACAGCAGCGTATTCAGCTTGCATTTGGCGAGAGCAACACTGATGCAGATAAGTACGGGCTTAGTTTCCACAGAATTCAGGAAAAGACGCAGGTGTGGATTACTGTACCTTTTACGAAACCTGATGCATAGAAGGAGAAGGAAAGTATATGACAATGAAGCAGGACACAGTCATGCATTATGTGACACCTGAAGAAGCAGGGATTTCTTCAGAAAATATTTTAAAGTTTGTAAAGAAGCTGGAAGAGAAGCATTTTGCTGTGCATGATGTGATCCTTGCCAGAGGAAACAGAATCTGCTATGAAGCTTACTGGGAACCCTTTCACAGGGATTATTTACACAGAATGTATTCGGTCAGTAAAAGTTTTGTGGGAATTGCCATCGGTTTCTTAGAACAGGACGGGCTTATTCAGTTGGATGATAAGATATCCAAGTATTTTCCGGAGGAACTTAAGAATCAGCCGGATCAAAATCAGCATAATCAGACAATTCGTCATATGCTGATGATGAGTACTGCCAAGAGGGCAAGCAGTTGGTTTGCGGATAATACATCGGACCGGGTGGTACATTATTTTAGTAATCCCAGTACTGAGTCCAGGCCTTCCGGCAGTTTTTTTGAATATGATTCTACAGGTTCGTTTATTTTGGGAGCTTTGGTAGAGCGATTGACCGGAAAATTATTCATGGAATATTTGAGAGAAAAGCTATTCAGTGAAATTGGCATCAGCGAAGAAGCCTATTGCCTGAAATGTCCGGGTGGTCATTCCTGGACGGATTCTGCCATAATGTGTCGGGCTATGGATTTATTATTGCTGGCGCGCTTTGTATTAAATGGAGGCAGCTGGAATGGCAGGCAGATTTTAAATAAAGAATATATACAGAAAGCAACATCAAATCAGATTTCTAATAATCTGATGGATTTAAATTTATATAATACACAAGGCTACGGTTATCAAATCTGGCGCACCTGGCAGGACAGTTTTTTCTTTTACGGGATTGGTACCCAGTATGCCATCTGTGTACCACATAAGGATTTGATACTGGTCATTAACGGCGGTACTCACGGTAAGGAGTATGCTTTGGATCCGGTGCTGTTTGATGCCTTTTTTGAGTTGATTGTGGAGCCGGCAGAGGAGCAAGCAGACAAAGAAGTGATTTTACAAAAAGAAGTTGGCTTGTGTCAAGATGTAGCTTCAGAAAAAACGGCAGGCTGTCTGGCATTAGAAGCATATAGTAAAAAGTTAAAACTACTTACTGCACAGGGGGCACAGCATTCAGACTGGGAAAGTAAGGTACAGAATATTACTTATGAGATGCAGCCAAACAATATGCAGATTTCCAAAATACGTGTAGTTTTTGAAGGCGATACCGGAACGCTGTATTATACTAATAAGCAGGGGGACAAGGTCCTTAAATTTGGATTGGGACACAATGTGTTTGGCTTGTTTCCGGAAGAGGGCTATCCGGACGTAACCGGAAATATTCCGAAGCCGGGTAATCGATATGAATGCGCAGCTTCGGCGGCTTGGGTAGAACCGCATAAGCTTCATATTGCGGTACAGATTATCGGACGGTATTATGGTAATTTGAGCATCAATCTGGCTTTTGCAGAAGGTGAAGTAGGACTGTACATGAGTAAAGCTGCGGAGTTTTTCCTGATGGAGTATATGGGCTTTGGAAAAGGAATCGCACGGAAGTGATTATTTAAAATAGGGAGGCAGGATAATAATGATTTGGTCATTTTATATCAAGCTTGGATTAAACATGTGGTACAAGGAGTGGGACAGAGTCATCTTTGATGATGCATCTTGGAAGCAAATTGTTTCTGATGCTGTGGAAAGCGGTATCAATATGATTGTGCTGGATCTTGGAGAGGGTGTTCAGTATGCCAGCCATCCGGAATTGGCTCATCCGGGCGCATGGACCAGAGAACGTGTAAGAGAAGAAGTAAGGAGTCTGAGAGAAAAAGGTATTACCCTGATTCCGAAACTGAATTTCAGTGCAACACATCATTTGTGGTTGGGCGAATATCGGTGGATGATGAGTACGACACCGTATTATAATGTTTGCAGGGATTTGATCTATGAGGTATGTCGCTTATTTGACAATCCGCCGTATGTACATCTTGGTATGGATGAGGAAGGGGAATCCGAGTTTGTAAATAAATTGGAACTGGTTGCTTACAGAAGAGGTAAACTGATCTGGCATGATCTGCAATTTTTGTGTGATTGTGTCAGAGATTGTGGTTCTAAACCGTGGATCTGGGGTGACTGGTACATGAAGCATCCGGAGGAATTTCGGAGTCATATCAAACCGGGCAGTGTGGTGTTGTCCCCTTGGTATTACTGGGGCTACAAACCGGAGCATTATTCGGAAGTGGCTTATGTAAGAACCTTCATTGATGATCTGAATCATGAACCATACCTGACCAGCATGAAGGGCATGACCTATATGGAAGAGGGAGAAAATGCGAAGCTTCATATTGCAACAGCAGCCAATGCTGCTCTGGACGGTTATGAAGTGATTCCTTGTTCCTCTAACTGGGGCAGAAACCCTTATAACACCGAAGATACTCTGGAATATTTTAAGATCAAGGCACCGGAAAATATGGTACTTGGTTATATGACAGCACCGTGGAAGGCTTCCAGACCGGAATATATTCCGATTTTTAAAGAAGCGTTTACGCAGTTGAAAGAAGCCAGGGAGAAGTTTTACGGAAAGTTGTAGTATGGTAAAGGAAAATCGATAGAGCAGTATTTTCCGTAAGAACTGCATTCTCCTATTGACTTCTAAAAAAAATTGTGGTTTAATAAGATAAGAAATATTTTGGAGGTTTACATAATGGAACGCATTAAAACATTAGAAACAAGAAACCTTTGTGAAAGCGCAAAA
>SVFL01000083.1 GCA_015056885.1 Lachnospiraceae bacterium | reverse complement strand
CTAAAATCCTTAAAAATTTCAATATTTTTGGAGCTCCTGTGGTAGAAATTTTCTTTAGATTCATACAGGGCATATACAGAAAAATCTAAGCGCAGTGCCCAAAAACCTCTCTATTTCTTAGCAAAAAACCGGAGTTACAGGTACTCGTGGGCATATGCGTAAAAATCCCTTGAAAATACCCGGATTCTTCCTATATTTGGGGCATCAGCACTCGTTTTTTCTGCATATGCCCACGAGCACTCCAAAACATGTGATTTTTCATGGAAAAGTACTGATTTGGGGTATTTTGAAGCAAAAAATCTGTATATGCCCCAGGCATTTAGATGACACAAAATTTGCTCAAGCCCAAGTTGCAGAAATGTCATCTACTTAGCAATGTTCAAGTTGTGAATCGTTAGCGAGCTCGATAACTCCCAATTTGTCACCCATGCCATGCCGACAGGTTCACACAAAGTCAAACAAACTAATCTGATTTGATTCAGGGATATCCCCCAGAAGCCCCAGACTTGCCATCAAATCAGTAATCGTCTTTGACACCTTGGTTCTCTCTCTGAAATTTTCCCTGGACAGAAAGGGGCCGTCCTTGGCAGCTTCCACAATACCGTCTGCCGCCTTCTCTCCCAATCCTTCAATGCTGCTAAGTGCAGGCATCAGCTTGCCGTCAATAATCTGGAAATCTCTTGCCTTAGCCCGGAAAATATCAATCGGTTCAAACTCATAACCTCTTGCATACATCTCCTGTACAATACGCATATCCGCATAGGCATCCTTTTCCTTGTTACTCAAGGTGTCCATACGCTTTTTATAATCTGCCATGATATTTTCCAAATGTTTTTGCCCCTGACACATTAACTCATAGGAAAATGCCTTTGCTCGAATACTAAAAAATGCTCCGTAATACGCCAAAGGATAATGTATTTTACAATAAGCAATACGCCAAGCCATCATAACATAAGCTGCCGCATGAGCCTTAGGGAACATATAGAGAATCTTCTCACAGGAACCCACATACCACTCCGGTACATCATGATCTAACATATCCTGCCGCCACTCCGGCCAGTTGCCACACTTTCCTTTCGCCACAACTCCTTTTCGAACAGCCTCCATAATCTTAAAGGATCGCTCCGATTCCACGCCCTTACCAATCAAATAAGTCATAATATCATCACGAGTACAAATAGCGGTAGAAATCGTCGCTGTACCGCTTCGAATCAAATCCTGGGCATTACCCAGCCATACGTCCGTACCATGAGCCAATCCCGCAATACGCACCAAATCCGAGAAGGACGTAGGTGCCGCCTCGATAACCATCTGCATCGCAAAATCCGTACCAAACTCAGGAATTCCCAATGCCCCAAGCTGGGTTCCGCCGATGTCATCAGGAGTAATCCCCAAGGCCTCCGTATTTTGGAACAGACTCATTACATCTTTGCCATCCAAAGGAATGGTAACCGGGTCCACTCCCGTCATATCCTGAAGCATACGAATCATGGAAGGATCATCGTGTCCGAGAATATCAAGCTTTAACAGGTTATGGTCGATGGAGTGATAATCAAAGTGCGTCGTTATGGTGCTGGTATTCATATCATTGGCCGGATGCTGCACCGGTGTGAAGGAATTGATATCCTGTCCAAGCGGTAATACAATAATTCCTCCCGGATGCTGACCGGTACTTCTGCGCACGCCCGTACATCCTGAAGTCAGACGATTAATCTCACTGGTACGCTTGTGCTGGCCCCGTTCCTCAAAATAATTCTTTACATATCCAAATGCGGTCTTCTCCGCCAAGGTACCAATCGTACCCGCTCGGAAAGTCTGCCCCGCACCGAAAATAACCTCTGTGTATTTATGAGCTTTGGACTGATATTCACCGGAAAAGTTCAAGTCAATATCCGGCTCCTTGTCTCCCTTAAATCCCAAAAAGGTCTCGAACGGAATATCAAATCCTTCCTTATGAAGAGGTGCCCCGCATTCCGGACACGCCTTGTCCGGCATATCAATACCGGCTTTACCGGCATACGCCTTTACATCGTCACTGTAAAAATCCACATAATGACATTCACTGCAATAATAATGGGGACTCAAAGGATTTACTTCTGTAATTCCGGCCATAGTTGCTACAAAAGAACTTCCTACGGAACCACGTGATCCCACCAGATATCCATCCTCCACTGACTTCCACACCAGCTTCTGTGCAATAATATACATTACCGCAAATCCGTTACCGATGATGGAATTCAACTCTCTTTCCAGTCGTTCCTCAACAATTTCAGGCAAATTTGGTCCATAAATCTCATGAGCCTTGTTATAGCAAATCTCTCTCAAATTCTTATCACTGTCAGGAATCACCGGGGGACACTTATCCGGCCGCACAGGTGCAATGGTCTCCACCATATCGGCAATCATATTCGTATTAGTGATAACAACTTCCTTGGCCTTATCACTACCCAGATAAGAGAACTCCTCTAACATCTCCTCTGTGGTATGCAGATACAGGGGAGCCTGATTATCCGCATCATCAAAACCCTTACCTGCCATGATAATACGTCTGTAGACCTCATCCTCCGGATTCAGGAAATGGACATCACAGGTTGCCACCACCGGCTTATTGAACTGTTCTCCCAACGCCACAATCCGTCGGTTAATATTCTGAATATCCTCCTCTGAATTGATATTACGATACTTCTCTGAAAGAATCATAAATTCATTATTGCCCGTAGGCTGAATCTCCAGATAATCATAAAAATCCACCAGTCTTGCAATCTGGTCATCTGACTGTTCATCTATCAGTGCATGATACAATTCACCAGCTTCGCAGGCGCTTCCCAGAATCAATCCCTCCCGATACTTCTCCACAAGACTCTTAGGAATTCGGGGATGTCTGTTAAAATAAGTCAAATGAGACTGGCTGATCAGTCGATACAAATTAATACGTCCCAAATCATTTTTAGCCAAAATAATGGCATGATAACTAGGAAGCTTACGAATCAAATCTGCACTTTGGGCACCCAGTTCATTTAATTGTGTCAGTGTCTCAATCTGCCGTTCTTCCAACATCTTAATAAACTTCACAAAGATATGTGCCGTACACTCTGCATCATCCACAGCACGATGATGATTGTCCAGAGAAATGTTTAATTCCTTTGCCACCCTGTCCAGCGTATGTCTTGCAAGGTCCTTCAAAAGAACACGTGCCGCATTCATGGTATCCACATATGTAAATTCCGTAGAATATCCCAAACGTCTGCAATTCTCTATGATAAAACTCATATCAAATGTAGCATTATGTGCCACCATAATACAACCGTCACAGAAGTCCAAAAACTTGGGCAAAATTTCATCGATCTGCGGAGAATCAATCACCATGTCATCTCTGATACCGGTCAGCTTCTCAATTTCAAAGGGAATCGGGACATCCGGATTGACAAAGGTAGAATACCTGTCCACAATTTCACCGCCGCTGACCTTTACTGCACCAATCTCAATGATTCGATTGTTTACAGGCGAAAATCCCGTAGTCTCAATATCAAATACTACAAAATCATCCTGCAGACTCTGGCCTTCATCACCAGTGACAATTTCCTTCAAATCATCTACCAGATAAGCCTCCACACCGTAAATAATCTTGAAGAAATCCTGCTTGTCCGGATTGTCGTCTCCGTCTTCTTTACGTTTATTTTTCTCTGCCTTCCACAAATCATCCCAGACATGATTGGCTTCTGTAAAGCTCTGCACCACTCCATGGTCCGTTATGGCGAGTGCTCTGTGGCCCCATTTATAAGCACACTTTACCAAATCACCTGCCTCAGACACACCATCCATATCACTCATTTTCGTATGACAATGCAATTCCACACGTTTTACCGGAGCGGTGTCCATACGGCTCACCGTAAAATTAGGAATACGCTTGATACCTGCAATAGAACCGATCGTCAGTTCACGGTCAAACTTATCTATCATACTGATACCTTTAACTTTAATAAATGCGCCTTTTTTCAAATCCCCCATAATCTCAGGAACCTGATCATTGCGAGCAAACATTTTCACCGTCATAGTATCCGTAAAATCTGTAATGTCAAACATAATGATTGTTTTCTCATTCTTAATCTCACGCTTGTCCACACTAAGAATGGTGCCGCGAATTACCACCTCACCCATCTCTCCGATAAGCTCATCTAAACGCATAGCCTCCTCGTCAAAATCTCTTCCGTATATAACATCCGGATTGTCGCTACGCTTTACACTACGTCCATAATCGCCGCCCTTCTTGAATTCGCCCTTTTTGAACTCTCCCTTCTTAAACTCTTTCTTGGGAGCTCCCTGTCCGGCTGAAGGAGCTGTCTTGCGAGCACCTTCCGTTCCACCGTCCTTCAAAGCACCTCCTACTGCCTGTGCTGTTTCACCTGTGGCAGCCATCGCCACCTCTCCACCGGCACCGTCGCCAGCCTCCACAAACTGTTCTCCCGAATCATCACCATTTACAATACCCAATCTGTCCGCAATAGCCTTTACCTTAAGTTTAAGACGCAGTTCATCCTCTTTTTCAAACTTACCTGTCACCGCCTCACGATATTGGGTTTTCACGGCCACCGAGAATCCTGCACGTTCCACAAGAATTTTCTCCAGAATACGTACCAGTTCATCCTCTTTGCCACGTACCAGCACTGTATCGTCCAGTTCCATAACCAGAGTCTTCTCATCAGGATAGCTAAATACCGCTTTTTTGAAAGCATTATGAATAATATGGTTATATCCCTCCAACTCCAGTAAGATACTGTCTCGATAGATATCCATAAACTTCTCCGGATTATATTGTGAAGAAAGTGCATATTTCTCATATATCTTAACCGTAAGCCCTACGTTTGCAAAAAGCTGACGCTTAATCTCCTGCTCCACCTCAAAAATATCCTGTTTTAAAATCAGTCTCGTACTGAAAATATAAATACGAAGATATTCTTTACTCTTAGTGGTAGCTACTTTCTCCACCTGAGTCTGCTCCATAATATCCTTAAGCTGTTTATTCAGTTCTAATGTAGGAAACACCTCAAAAAAAGCTTTACTCATGCCAGTTATCCAACTCTTCCTTCAACACCGCAAGAAGTTCCTGCTCGGGAACCTTACGGATTATCTCACCTTTTTTAATCAACAAACCTTCACCGATTCCGCCGGCAATACCCAAATCCGCTTCCTTAGCTTCTCCGGGACCATTTACTACGCAGCCCATCACAGCCACCTTAATATCCAGAGGATAATCCTCCACCATCTTCTCCACCTTGGTCGCAAGGCCAATCAAATCAATCTGCGTTCTGCCACAGGTAGGACAGGAAACCACTTCGATTCCACCCTTTCTAAGCCCTAATGTACGCAGAATCAGTTTAGCAGATTTAATCTCCTCTACCGGATTACCTGTAAGGGATACACGAATAGTATCACCAATGCCCTGTCCCAAGATCATACCAAGACCAAGGGCCGATTTAATATTACCGCTCTGCACCGTACCGGATTCCGTAATACCTACATGGAGAGGGTACACAGTCTTTTCTTTTAAAAGCGCCTCCGCCAGACGCTCATGAGCCGCTACACACATAAGTACATCCGAAGATTTGATACTGATAACCAGATTGTCATATCCCATGTCTTCAATGATATGAACCTTATCCAACGCACTCTCAACAATTCCATCCGCCGTAACACCGCCATACTTCTCCACCAGCTGTTTTTCCAAAGAACCGCTGTTTACTCCCACACGAATAGGGATATTGCGCTCCTTTGCCACATCCACAACTGCCTTCACACGATCAACACTGCCAATATTACCCGGATTAATACGAATCTTGTCTGCACCGTTCTCCATGGCTGCAATGGCCATACGATAATCAAAATGAATATCTGCCACCAAAGGAATGTGAATCTGCTTCTTTATCTCGGCTACCGCTTTCGCCGCCTCCTCAGTGGGAACGGTACAACGGATAATCTCACAGCCTGCACGCTCAAGCTCCAGAATCTGAGCTACCGTAGACTCTACATCCTCTGTTTTTGTATTTGTCATGGACTGTATTAACACCGGATTGCCTCCGCCAATAAAGCGATCCCCTATCTGCACCACTTTTGTACGATCACGAAACACTTCCTGATTATTTCCTGTAAAAATTCGAGTCTGCATATTCATACTCCTCTCTGATATCGTTTGTATTTTATTGTACTATACTTTATCCCTTTTCTCAATCTGAAACCTAGATTAAATTTTCTTCAATCACCTCTTCGCACAAAATACCCGGGACTTATTTGCTGTACGAGTCCCTCTGTACAAAGACCTATCAGCATGCTCATAAGCTTTGGCAACGGATACTTTACTTCCAGCTTCTCCTGAATCTGTTCCGGTGTAACCGGATCAAAATCAAGAACTTCATAAACCGCTTTCCGTTCCTTGCTTAATCCCTCTACACCATTGACCGGACGCCACTGTAAAAGCTTGCCGCTTTTGCCACTATTTGACTCCCGAATCCGTTTTTTTCCATCCTTTTGTTTCAGTGCTTCACTGCCCTCATTTCCCACAGGATTACAACTCCAGCGTTCCCATAACTCATCAATAAAATCTTCCGGAGTTAAAAACACCTCCGCCCCCTGCTTCACCAATTTATTACATCCGTCACTAAGCCGATCTGTAATCCGCCCCGGTACCACATATACATCTTTTCCCTGTTCCAAGGCCATGTCCACAGTTATCAACGTTCCGCTTTTAGCTCTTGCCTCTACCACAATCAGCACATCACACAACCCACTGACAATGCGATTACGCGGCGGAAAATTCCCCGGTCTGGCCTCCGTCCCCGGGGGATATGCTGACATCACACCGCCCAACTCACATAAATCCTCATAAAGTTCCCTGTTTGACGGCGGATAACATACATCTACTCCACAGCCAAGTACACCATAGGAACTTCCGCCTACCTGCAATGCCGCCCGCTGACTTATCCCGTCAATTCCCCTTGCCATACCACTGATAACCTGAATATCATTTTGTCCCAACATCTCACCGATTCCGGTGGCCACAAAGCTGCCATACTCTGAACAGTCTCTTGCGCCCACTACCGCTACAGAAGGCTTGTCATCTACAGGCAGCCGCCCCTTTACATACAATGCATATGGCGGGTCCGGTATTCTCTCAAGTCTCTCCGGATATTCCTCATCTCCACGCATTATAAACCGTATTCCATCCTGCCTGATACGCCGGTATAAGCACTCCGGCTCTTCACGCACTGCAAAGTCTTTCATCTGCACCAGCTGGCGTTCTGTGAGCACCTCCTTCCACACTTTTTCACCGGCACAATACACATCTTTCTCATTTCTGCAAAGTGTTAACAACTTATCTATTGTTCGATTTCCTATACCGGGCACACAAGCCAGCCAACAGGCATATATTCTTTTTTCTTCTTTTTCCATCTCCGTCTTCTCCTCCCTATTTTCATGATTATAAAACCTTAAAGCGAATGTAGCGGCGCCTCACCCGGACGATATCCTGCAGCCTCTAACAAATGTTCCTCTCCAATCGCCTCTGCGCCTTCCAAATCTGCAATGGTTCTTGCCACCTTTACAATCCTGTGATACGCTCTGGCACTTAACTGCAGCGAATGATACAATTTCTCCATAAGCTTCTTTTCTTTCTTCCCCAAAGGACAATATTTTTCCAAATCTCCTGCTTCAATATCCGCATTAAAGCGATATTTACTGCCTTGGAATCTGTTTTCCTGCATAATTCTTGCCTGTTCTACACGTTTTCGAATCTCACTTGTCCCTTCTACCGGACTTTCTGACTGCAAACCCGACAATTTTACAGATTGAAGTTCCACCCACAAATCAATTCTGTCCATAATCGGTCCTGACACTTTTCCCTTATATCGGTTAATCTGTGTCTCCGTACATTTACAGCGATTCCTGTCCGGATAGAATCCGCACGGACAAGGGTTCATGGCGCAAACAAGCATAAAATCTGCCGGATAAGTCAAATTACCTCCGGCCTTGGCAATCTGCACCCGATGTTCCTCCAAGGGTTGTCTCATACTGTCAATAATACTTCGCCCAAATTCGGGCAATTCATCCATAAAAAGAATTCCCGACTGACGAAAAGCCAAATATCAAATTTCAAAAGTTCTTTTACATTTTATCCCCTTTAAATATGTATTCTCCCCCTTATCCCTCCCCCTTAAAGT
>SVFL01000082.1 GCA_015056885.1 Lachnospiraceae bacterium | reverse complement strand
GGTCGCAACTCTTCCCGCAATTCAGGCCGCAACTCTTCCCGCAATTCAGGCCGCAACTCTTCCCGCAATTCAGGCCGCAACTCTTCCCGCATAACTGGTCTCAGTCTTTCTTCCACTTCTTTCATTCTGTCTTCCATTAACTTACACATTCTTTTTGTTCCTCCTTCACTTTCTTTGAAATATCGCACACTGTTTGCCAGTACCGGATAATACATTTCATTTGCATCTGTACAGTGAAAATCATGCATTAGTTTTCCTATTGGATCCTTATCATTTTGATAACTTCCATTTACATAGATAATATTGGATCCGTCAATAAATTCTGCATCACTTCCATCAATTTTCCGGTGTATATAATATAATGCCTTTCCCTGCCCCAGCACATCCTTCTCCGTGATAAAGACCATGTATGCATCCGGTAATTTTTCAAAATCCTCTCCAGTATTTAATAATCTAACATCCATCATACTACTGTTATACCTTGCACGCTTGACAGATGCTCCTGTACGTTCTCTTTGAACTTCCATATTAAATGCTCTACCCTTTTTATCCCTTGCATAAACATCTAATCGAACTCCGCGTCCCTTCACTTTAGCACTCTTTTGTGTTTTTTGAGTCGTTACCTGTATCACATCAATATCCTCACTCCCCAAAATAGTTCTCAATGTAAATTCTGTCAATTCAATATTGTCGTCGAACACATTCGACATAAAATCATCATCCATCAGACAAAATTTTGATAACAGCATCAAATTATTCTGCTGTTCCTTTTCCAACATTTCCTTTGTTGTCATAATTCCTCCGTTCTTCAATTTCCGGAAATATAATAGAACTCAAATGATTATCATACACCCAGATTATTAATTGTGAAAATCTGCCGGAACCGGCCATGAGATAAAAGATTAAAGATTCTTTATTTATTGAAAATATTATAAATCATTTTATTGCATAATGCAACCATCTATTTACTAATTTATATTTATTTTATGTTTGATACTATTTCAAATTCTGCCTTACATGTTTTATCATTCCCAGCACAGACTCATTGGCATTCAATGGTATCAACTGAATCTCCGGATGTTTATTTTGAAATACCCGAAATACTTCATCAGCAAAGCCTTGTCCCATGAAATCAATTCCTGTAAAATCAAATTCCACCTGCCGAAACTCTTCCAATCTGTATACTACCCTTCTTGCCTGTGATCGGGCAATGGGTTCACCGTAAGGACATACTTCCTTTAACGGAATATATGTCTTAACAAAGCCTTCTTCTATCGGTGCATACATATCAAACACCTCCTTAGGTTTTCTTGTTGTCTGATTTTCCAGCTTCATAACCAGCATCGTTCCAATACGATTAATCTTTGTAAAATAGGCAAGCAAATGAGATTGAACCAACTTGTCTCTCTCCATACATCCGGTGGAAAAAAATGCTCCATCAGATAAGATAACAAATTCCCGCATCATCTTAGATGTGAAAAATATACCCTCTCCGGAATGGGCTGTAGGGTTTGTAGTAAACTTACCTTTATGCAGCTCCAAAATCGCATCCTGGTAATCCAACTGCTGTCCATATTCTTTTTGTAAATGATTCTGTATATTCTTAAAAATACCGATACCGTCATCTAAAATAGATACTTCTGTATAGAGATAATCCCGCT
This sequence comes from Lachnospiraceae bacterium, assembly GCA_015056885.1. Classification (GTDB taxonomy): domain Bacteria; phylum Bacillota; class Clostridia; order Lachnospirales; family Lachnospiraceae; genus Acetatifactor. The sequence continues at coordinate 6,688 of SVFL01000082.1, read as the reverse complement.
TTACGTGACAATGGATCTTGGTTGCGTTTGCATGCTCAATTGCATTATTCATCATCTCCATAAAACAATAGCCCCAGATACTCTGCGCTTCAGGGGAAGCTTGCGTAAGAAGGGGGAAAATATCGGTATAATATATTTTATCCTCCCACAAGGAGTCCTCCATTGAATATGTAAATTCATATTCGTTTGTTATCATTCGATATCCCGATGCACTCTCATTACATATTTCGATAATTCCATCTGCAAGACAATCATTGATGTATCGTTTCACAGATGTGACGGAAATTTGAAAATTCTCTGCCGTTTTCATAATATACTGTTCATCATCCAATCGGATTTTTTCCAGCATATATCTCTTTATACTCTCACGCTTCTCTGTTGAAAATGACATATATTCTCCATTCATACTTTATCTTTTTCTTTTAGTACTATAATTATCAATAATTTAACTATAACACATTTATTTATGAACTTCAACACAAAAAAATCAGCATTACTTATGTACAGCATACGATGCAAAAAAGCTCCCCCATTTATCATGAGGGAGCCTCTTTAAAAGCTATTTGATTTTAGATCATTTCTTCTTTTCTCTTTTTCATCAAAAGCATTACTGCTGCAGCTGCCATCAGGCATGCACCGCTTACTGTGAAGATTGTGGTACCTACACCACCAGTTGCAGGAAGCTTGAACTGATTGCTGTTTGCAACTTCAATCGGGGCTTCGTCAGAATGCTGGAGTACATTGATCTCTACAGGATAGCTAAGAAGATTATATCCTTCAGGTGCCTGAGTCTCTACCAGATAATACTTTCCTTCATCCAAGCCGTAAATCTTTGCCTGACCATTTGCATCTGTTACGATTTCTCTGCTAGGTCCCGCCAATTCACCATTTCCATCTACAAAAGTATAGAAGTCTTCATAGATGACATAAGCTACGTCTTTTTTGCTTATTACCAGTGTAACTGCACCTGCTGTATCTTCGCTGACTGCCTTAGCAAGGATGAACTTTGCACCTGCAAGAGCAGTTGCCTTATTCTTTGCATCATACTTGTAAATGCTGATACCACAGGTATATGCTGCTGCATCGTCTACGTCTTCATAATAGAAGTTTACAGAGTTTGTGTATTGTAATTTTACAATATTTGGAACCTTATCGCCTACAGATGCTTTTGTGTTAAGTGTTGTATCAAGGTACACACGGATTTCCAATTCCGCTTTTGCAGCTTCTTCTGCATCTGCTACTGTCTTCATACCGGCTTTTGTCAGTTCAAACTCAAATGTCTTTGTCTCCGCATCAAAGGAATATTCGTAATCGTCAGCACCTAATTCAGTCTCGTCTTCACCATTTGCTACAACTACTTTTACATTATTTGCATAATCTAACCAATCATCTAAAACATCAGTCATCACATAGGACTTACCATTAGCGATGTCCGCAGGAACTTCACCGCGTAAGATCCAAGTAATTACATCACCAACTGCAAAACTGTCGATATCGGTATCAATAGCTGTAACATTCTTGTTTACTTCAGGACCGGGAACTACTTCGTTCTTCGGAGTAATCAATACATTGTAAACTACTTCTGTACCTTCTTCAGTTGTTGTAGTCATAGGAACTGCTACTACGAATGGAGCCAAAGGTTTTACGATTGCCGGATGTTCTTTCTCGATAACCAGATAAATACCGTCTTCTTTCACTTTGTAAATAGCTTTTCCGCTAATGTCAGTTTTAAGAATTTCTAAAATATCATCTTCCGATACGTTATTTGCTTTTTCAGCTGCAAATGCTTCCTGAATTGCCTTTTCATCTGCAGAACCATTGGCTGCAGCATATTTTTTCACATATTCAGTATAATCATCTACAGTACCTGCATAGTAAATTTCAAACTCGATACCTTGTAATGGATATGTAAGTTTTGTAGTACCTTCACCAATTTCTGTAACCTTAGTGATTTCCAAAGTTCTTTCCGGACCAACCTCTTCAACAGCAACGTAAACATTCATATCTGCTGTAATAACCGTTGAATTAACCAGAACTTCTTCACCAATACCGTCCGGTGCATCTGTCCAATAAGTAAATGGACGTTCTTCAGAACCGGCATCCTTGTTAATTTCATCCAAACCATCAGCTATGCCGTCATCATTACCATTCTTGAATCGATAGATTGGATGGCTATAATTAATTTCATTATTGTGTGTATAATCCAAGAATTTTGCATCCTTGAAAACTTCAACAGTACGGAAGTTTTCATACGCATCTGTCTCATCATTCCAACGATGGAATGCAATCTTTACAACTTCCAATCCCTTATCAGGGAAAACGGTCCAAGTACCATCACCGTTATCCAATGCACGATAACCGGGAGCTACATTATTTGTTTCACCTGTTTCAGAGTTAACATTTTCCGGATCATAGTTGTATGTACCACCAATAATACCATCAACAGTTGCCGCATCAGTATCTAAGAACGAACCTATCGGTTCAGCAGCAAAAACATCACCGGATGCAGTACAATTTGTGTAGCTGGTACGCATTATAAAATTATTATACGGAACGTAGTATCCGGCAAAACTGCCACCATAATTACCGCTATAAACATTCACTGCAGCATCACAATTTACGAAATTAGCAGAACATCCATTTCCACTACGTCCGTACAACCAACCAATAAAACCGCCTGCTTTAGAGTTCTCACCAGTTGTAATAGAACCGGATGCCGTACAATCAGTAAAATTATGTGCACCATTATCAAGAGCTTTACCTGCACCATAAGTGTAGCCAATAAAGCCACCTGCTGTAGAAATTCTCGCTGTGCTCTTAATGTCCAGTTCTGTTACATCACAATCTTTAATGCTCATTCCTGAACCCCATGCAGAGCCTGCCGTATAACCCATAAAACCACCTACAGCAGAAAACTTCGCTTCAGCATTTAACTCAAAACCATTTACATCACAATCATCAAAGCTAACCGTCATGGATGCACCGCCAATAAAGCCGCCTAAATGTCCACCAGTTCCTTTTACATTCACAATCAAATCAGAAACTGAACAATCAGAAATGGGGGTATCCTCTCCGCCGGTACCGATAAACCCTCCGTTACGGCCACTATTGTCACCAACTAAATTACCGCCTACATTAACAGTAATATCTTCTACATGACAATTTGTAATATATTTAGCATCTAAAAGGCGATAAAACATGCCGCCGAAAGCCATGTCGGAGCTAGAGTCCACTTCTATATTCTTAACTGTACAGTTCTCTACATAAGAGGTGTTAGAACCGCTCCACGCATAATCTTTAACCATACCTGCAAAATAAGCAGGCGCCACGGTGTCAACCTTAATACCGTCAATTGTTAAATTCTTCAAAGTACTCTTGCCCTGAATGATGAATGCGAGAGGAACCATATCAGTAGCTTCAGCATATTCATCACGATAGGTCATATTCTTAATCGCATAACCCTGACCATCAAAAGTACCAATAAAATCAGGAATACGATGATCGGTCACGATAGTACCTTCTGCATTGCGATAGTACCAATCATATCCGGACATATCGATGTCATTACCTAACTTCACAACACGACCCTCGCAGTTGCCCAGAGTACCGTCCTGAGTGGCTGTTGCAAACCGGATCAATTCTTCCGGTGTAGTAATGATAATATCACCTTCTGCCCAATTATTGGAACCTTTATCAAAGCCCCAAATCTCTTCCTTAGCGTAGTCAAAGCCGCCCACACCACCAGCCTGATTATTAAATGTGTATTCCGTAACTGTACCATCAGTAAGAGTTTCTTTCACAGCAGAACCCTGGGGAATCACATAATAATTATTGGTCGCATCATAGGTAATGCCCTCGCCCGCTGTAGCAACGATGGTCTTACCTTCAAAGACAGAAATCTCACCTTTCATAACTGCATCAGGAGTCATTTGTACATATGTACTTCCGTTCTTCAGCTCAGCTACCTGAGTTTGAGACTCAGGTTCAATCATACTCAACGCAGTCTTTCCTGATGCACCCAGAATACTGTTGTCCAGAATAATCTTAGACTCACCGGCCTGAGAAGATGTCAAAATACCGGTATTAGGGCTTACTGCATAAACAGAGCTATTGGTAATAGTAATAATAGAATCTGCATCAGCATGCTGACCTAAAACGCTGGCAAAAATACCAGCCCATGTACCATTGGTACTATTGGCAACAACTGTACTGTTGGTAATATTGATACGGGAAGAAGCACTATTCGTAGCATCAGAATCTCCCACATAGTTATTGATAGAAAGTCCCGCATCAGCACCGATAGCATCCACCTTGGAATCATTAATCGTAATGGAGCTCTCTACCTTTTTTGCTGCAGACACATATACCATAATACCGGACTTGCGAGCACGACTTGTACCACTAGTAGCTTCACTGATAGCATCCAAATCAGAATCTGTGATCACAACAGAAGCCTCAGTCCCCTCACATTCTCCATTTACATAGATACCCGCATAATCACCAACAATTTTACCATCAACATTGGTAAGAGTCGCTTTTGCACTGGCATTACTATTTACGATTTGAATACCGCAGGAAGTAGCATCAAAATCTACGGAGATATCACTAATAGCTACAGAAGCCGCCTTAATGCCATTGGCACCGGTCAGCTTTAAACTGCCTGTACCCGTAACAGTCAGTACGCCATCAGATAGAATTGCACTCGCCTCGCCGCCGGCAATGGTGTTTGCTCCATTAACAACTATAGTCGAGCCGCCAGGTAATGTAATACCTTCACTTAAAGTTGCATCTGTCAGAGTCAGTGTTTTGGTTGTTTGATCCCAAGAATAGCCCTCACCGCTAGCAGTTTCGGTCAGTTCCATTGCAAAGGATTTTACACTCATAAGGCCCACGCTCATGCACAGAACCAAAAGAAATGTAAACAAATTCTTTAATGTTTTCTTCATTCTTGAACCTCCTTACTTTAGACATTTGTTTAATTATACTTTACGTAAGTGCCTCAAAAGATGGCGTAGTGTAAATCAGCAGATAACCTGCTATACTAACTACATCATAGTTTGAGGCACTTTTTAGTAAGTGCCTCAAAAGATGGCGTAGTGTAAATCAGCAGATAACCTGCTATACTAACTACATCATAGTTTGAGGCACTTTTTATTCTTGTAATTCAGCCTGCATTCCCGCGGCAGAGTCGCTGACCAGGGCAGGTAATTGTCTATGATCTCCGGATGCTCCGGATGGTGGTTGTTTGGCATCTCGGTCAGAAGATATTTCAGGTAGGTGTAAACATCCAGTTCATTGAGTCGGGCACTTTCTACTAGGGTATATAGTACCGCATTCGCCTTTGCACCTTTTGGGGTATCTGCAAACAGCCATGCCCGCCTTGCTGTCGCGAAGGGCCTTATATTAGCCTCACACAAGTTATTGGATATGGGAATACGGCCGTCCTCCATGAATGTCTCCAGATATTCTTTCTGGTTCGTGGCATAGGTAAGCGCTTTTGTCAGCAACTCATTTGTGGTATGAAGGGCGGATGTTTCTTCCACCCACGACCAAAAGGCATCAAGGATCGGGCGGGATGCTTCCTGACGCTTCTGTTTTTTTTCCTCCGGGGAAAGGGATTTTATTTCTTCTTCAACCTGGAACAGCAGGTTGATGTATTCACGGCCTTCTGCACCTTTGGATCCGATGATCTCCTTCCCGCGGCTGTCCAGAGGGATGCTTTCTATCATATGTCGTCTGCAATGAGACCAACAAAGTGCACGGGTTATATTCTCCACTTTTTCATAACCGGCATATGCATCCGTGATAAGGTAGCCCTGAAACTGTTCCAGAAGCTTCATGGCAATGTCTCCGTTGCGCGTCCGTGAATAATGGAAGAACGTAGCTTTGACTTCTTCACAGGCAGCACTTCGGATCACCCACATAAAGGAGTCGCTGCTGGCTTTTTTGCCCTCTTCCTTATTACACTGGATCCTGGTCTCATCCATGTGGAGCACCTGACATTCCATAAGTTTCTCATGGATTCTGTCATATACCGGAGTCAACCACTCTTCGCTGCAACGGATGATCCAGTTTGCCATGTTGTTTCGGGGAAGTACCAGTCCTAACCGAAACCAGTCCTTCTCCTGTCTTGCAAGGGGCAGTCCCAGTGCGAATTTCTGGTACATTATCTGTGCCACTAAGGAGGGTGTGGATATGGAATGGGGAAGCGGTGGTACAGGAACAGCTGCTTTCTGAAAGTGACAGTTCGGGTTTTCACCTTCATCCGTTCCGCACTTTGTACACTTCGCGATCTGCTGCACGATCTGTTTTACTTTCAGCTTTGCCGGCACGAATTCTACTTCTGTCCGGACAGGTCTCTTGCCTACGATTTTCAGATTGCCACCGCATACACTACAGGTTTCATCAGCAGGGATCACGTATTCCTCGATCTCTTTGGACAGTCCTGCCAGCATCTCTTCACGTACACCCGGCTGTCTTGCAACACGGGTATGAGGCTTGACAGCGATCTTTTTCTGAGCCTCAGCAAGTTCCCTGGCAAGCTCCTGTGACGTTTCAAAAATGGAAAGAGAAAGCTGTCCTTCTACCTGCTTTGTACATTCCGTAGATGGTCCGAACAGCTTCTTTCGTGCATGAAGCAGGGCCTGGATCATGTTTTCGAGTCGTATATTCAGTTTTTCGATCCGCT
>SVFL01000081.1 GCA_015056885.1 Lachnospiraceae bacterium | reverse complement strand
TTTAAGTATTATACAGGAACAAATGGGTTCCTTGGTATAACAAAAAAAATGAAAGGAAAAAAGTATAATCCAATCACCCTAAAAAGGATAATTAGATTATACGAGAAAAAAGATGAGAAATTGTTATTATGTAAAGAAATTTTGTGGACAGGGAACATCAGACAGTGATGCTATAGAGACCTGTTTACAGGAAGCAGTTCAGCAGTCGGAAGAACGGAGGTAAAGCCACAACATAATATTCGGATTATTGGAAAGAATGGGGCAAGGTTATTGGGGACTGCTTTGCCGAGAGCGGGTTATCATGAGTTTTTTCAGGAGAAACAATTAATGGTGGGAGATTTCTGGGGATGGCGGACACATATGATTTCTTTTTCACGTGGAGAAAATATCGAGATTGCAGGACTTTCACTTGCTCAGACTATGGGTTGGAGCACTTGTTTTGATATCTGCAGTGAGGTTTATGTACACGATCTTGACATTTGCTCTCATGTAAAGAATGGGGACGGAGTTAATTTCCGGTCTGGTTGTCACCACTGCAGAATTGAGAATATTACCGGAAATACTTCGGATGACACTGTTGCCTGTACGGCACTCAGTGTGAAGGGAAAGAAGTTTAGATTTAATCCACTATCTAAGGGTTTATATCCGAGTGAACCGTATAATTGTACGGGACATGGAGGTAGCAGAGATATTCACGATATTACTATTAGGAATATTGCTACGGGTGGAAAGATGCATGGAGTGATTTGCTTGGCAGCAAGAGGTAATCAGGTATACAATGTAACGATTGAAAATATTGAGGAACAGCATGAAGGATACCGGGAATCCACCGTGAAAATTTATACCGGTTACGGTGATGGATACAGTGCAGGAGATCTGCATGACATTACTGTGCGGAATGTAACCGGCAGAATGAGCAAGTATGCAGTGCAGACCAATGCGGAGATTGCAAATGTTAATTTGGAGAATATTACTCAGCTGAATCCGGAAGGGGAATTGACGACAGGTTTTTAAGTTGCTATCGCCCTTGTCGATATTGAGTAGGTGTCATCCCAAAGAGCTTTTTAAACCAGCGGGCAAAATAAGACTGGTCGCTGAAACCAAGGGTTTCGCTGATTTCCTGAAGAGAAGAGTCAGTGGTCAAAAGTAGATGTTCCGCTTCAGACATGATGCAGTTGGTTATATAGGAACCCAGAGTCATGCCTGTTTCTGCTTTAAATTTTTTTGTTAAGCTGCGTACGGAAAGGAAAACATTGTCAGAAATGTCATGTACACTTAACTGCAGAGACAGATTGGAACAGATATAGGTAATGACTCTTTGTATTTGTGGGGAATATTTCGTAATTGTTAGAGAAATATTGTACTTTTGTACCATTGTAAATATAGAAACGTACAGCTCCTGTTTCATCATTAAACAGTTTAACAGGTCAGAGGAAGTGGTACAAGAGAGATAAATGGGAAGTTTTTCTGAGGGAAAAGTATAACTTAAAGGCTTTCTGCAGTTTTTGAGCAGGTCAAAACCATCCACGGAGCAGAGCTTCAGATCGAAATATAAATGTTCTATAGGAGTCTCCAAAGCATATGAATAAGTATATCCTGCAGGCAGAAGATAGCAGTTACCTGCAGTCATCAGATGTTTGGTGCCGTCAGCAGCAGTAAAGCTGGCGGTTCCTTTTAATATATAGTACAAATGAGTAAAGCTTGGGTTGGTAATGGTCCCGGACCAATGATCTTCCACGGCACCGTAACCGGCAGAGCGAAGCTGAAGATGTAATTTATTGGCCGTGTTACAAAGAAAATGATTTTTAAAAGTTTTAGTCATAAAAAAGTCCTCAATCTAGTTGAAATGTAATTAGGAAATCACACCTGCGATCTCTAAAGCAGTAATTACATCATACTTAATATCTAACAATATGTCAAAATGCTTTCGAAGGAAAACTGGGATAGTTGACATTAACTGGGATAGTTATGATATGCAAGGGTGAAAGTGTGCATTATAATAAATTTATGAACATTACAACAAAGGAGAGTGCTACATATGAAACCTAAAAAGAGAAAGAAAAGTGCTTATAAGCTTCTCTTGTTTATACTGCCCGGAATATTGCTGGTGACGATATTTAGTTATTTGCCATTATGGGGTTGGTCATTTGCATTTTTTCAGTATAAGCCCGGAATAAGTTTGTGGGACAGCAAATTCGTGGGGTGGAAAAATTTTACATTCCTTTTTCAAAATGCAGTTATGCGTCAGAATTTAGTAAGAGTATTGAAGAATACTTTCGGTATGCAAATGCTTGACTACCTGTTAACACCGCTTCCTATGCTTTTTGCGATTCTGCTCAGTGAAGTACGGAGTAAAAAATACCAAAAAGTTGTTCAGACAGTTACAACACTTCCTAATTTTATCAGCTGGGTTATTATACTGTCGCTTGCTAATGGTCTCTTTGGAGGCAGTGGTTTAATCAATACAGTGCTTCGAAATATAGGCTCAGACTGGACAATTAATGTACTGACTACGGATAAACATGTATGGTTAACACAAGCTCTGCTCCGTCAATGGAAAGGTCTTGGATGGAGTGCAATTGTTTACTTTGCCGCGATTGCAGGAATTGACCAGGAACTATATGAGGCTGCAATGGTAGATGGGGCAGGAAGATTCCAAAGAATATGGAATATCACAATTCCTATGCTGCTTCCTACATATTTCGTACTTTTGATTATGTCTATTGGACATTTCCTGAGTGATGGACTTGATCAGTATCTGGCTTTTGGTAATGCATTGAACAAGGAACATATTGAGGTGTTGGATTTGTATGTGTACAACGTTGGTCTCGGAAGTGGACAAATTTCATATAGTGTTGCTGTTGGAATGATGAAGACGCTGGTGTCGATTGTATTATTGGTGTCAGCCAATGTATTATCTAAAAAGGTACGTGGAACGAGCGTGTTCTAAATCTGAATACATGTTATGATGGAATGAGAGGAAAGATATGAATAAAAAGAAGAAAATGTCAGGAGCGGAAGTATTATTCCAAGTAATTGCCTGTTTGATATTTGGATTGCTCGCTTTGATATGCTTATACCCGTTTTATTATTTATTCATTTGCACAATCAGTGATAATGAACTTGTTGCCTTGGGAAAAGTAATTTTTTATCCTAAGGGGATTCATATAGACAATTATCGGAAAGTGCTTGGAGTAGAAAATTTAGGGAATGCAACTCTTATATCGATATTGAAGGTTGTTGTGGGAACAGTAAGCAGACTGTTGGTTACTTCTTATATGGCATACTTTTTTACAAAACAAGAGATGCCTGGCAGGAAGATTTTTTACCGGTATGTGATAGCAACAATGTATTTTGGTGCCGGTTTGATTCCGAATTATCTGAATTTGAGGGCTCTAGGACTTCTGAATAGTTTTTGGGTTTACATCATACCGGGAATTTTAGGAGTTTACAACATGGTATTGGTCAAAACTTCTATGGAAAGTTTGCCGGCGGAGCTGGAGGAGTCTGCTTTCCTGGATGGAGCGGGATATCTTACCAGACTATATAGAATTGTCTTGCCATTACAGAAACCGATTTTGGCAACAATCGGACTGTTTTCGATTGTGGGGCTTTGGAATGATTATGTTACTACGAAGCTATATATTACAAAACCTAAATTGTACACACTCCAGTTCCTGCTTTATGAACTATTGAATAGAGTGTCAGTGTTGGCAGCGCAGGAAGAGCACGGTAGAGATGAGGCATTGCAAGTAACACCTTTCGGTATTCAAATGACATTGACAGCGGTTGTAACAATACCAATTATGTGTGTCTATCCATTTATTCAAAGGTATTATGTCAAAGGGGTTATGATTGGCGCAGTAAAAGGTTGATTGCGCTATTATAATAAAAAAGTATCTCATAAGGAGGAAAAGAGATGAAAAAAACAATTATCAAACGTCTGAGTGCATTACTTCTTGCATCCATGATGGCATTGACTGCATGTGGCAATCAGAGTACAAATCAGGAAGTAAAGGAAAGTAATGTACAGGACACAAGTGAGTCACAGGCAGTGTCAGAAGCAACATCTGAATCTGCTAAGCAGCAAGAAGAGGTGAAGGAGATTGCTGCAATTACTGTTTATCCTACATCTGCTTACGCACAGAGCGGTACCGTGTCCGGACATAAAGGCGATTTCTTCGCTGAAAATGGTCTGGAAGTAGAAATGTGGGCTGTTTCAGGTGATAAAACAACTGCGATATTGGCAAGTGGTGATCTCCCTGATATTATGTATGTTAATGCTACTGAGTTAGAGACAATGATTCAGGCTGATATGATTCTGCCTTTGGATGATTATCTGGATCAGATTCCTAATTGGAAAAAATATTCTGATGTATTAGGTACTGCTGAAAAGTATATCAGAGAATTCCGCAGTAATGGAACCGGTAAGGTATATGCTATGCCGAATACTGTTGGACCTGCTGCTGAACGACCGATTCCAGACACCAGCTCAAATGCTTGGAAGGTTCAATGGGATGTTTATGAGGAAATTGGTGCGCCGGAGATTAACAATTTTGATGAATTGATTGATGTTATGGCACAGATGAAGGAAAAATATCCAACAGATGCAGAAGGTAACATTACATTTGGTACGGTTTTGAATGGCGGTAAAGATGGTGGCCAATTCAAAATGATGACACAATGGTATAATATGAACGGTTATGAGAACGGTAACACTGTACAGCCTTATCTGTTGGAAATGAATATGGTAACCGGAGAGGTTTCCTCTATTTTGGAAGAAGACAGTATGTATCGCAAAGGTCTTGAGTGGTATAACGAGGTGTACAGAAGAGGATTGATGGATCCAGATAGTATCAATACGGATCTTGTTACACAGGACAAAAAGATTGCTAAAGGTCTGGTTATGATTCCGAGTGGATGGACTCCGGGATATAAGCCGTATTATTATCAGGTGTATGTTGGTGGTACTAATGTTTATTACAATGCAAGCATGCCGTATGGTGCTCCTCAAGGTTATATCGTAGTAAATAAGAATACGACCAATTTGGATGCATGTTTAAAATATCTTGATTTAATGATTGATCCGTTTACTTCCTTTAGATTGAATTTCGGTCCGGAAGGAGATGCATGGTATATAGACGGAGAACAGATTTTTATGACGGACCGTTTAAAAGCATATGTGGAAAAGAACAATTGGAGTTATACTGGTTATATCTTTGAAAATGGTGAAGAATACACATTATTCAACGTTCCAATGGTTCTTTACAATGGTGTAAAGCTTGATTACAAAGATGGAGAAGGTAATTATCGCTATAATAATATTGCATATTGGTCTGAATTTGCAGATGCTGAAGAGAGTAATGAAAGATGGAAAAACTGGCAGAAGACTACAGGCTATGAAAATTGGTTAGAATGGTTGGAAGCAGAAGGTGCACTTTATACGGAAGGTCCTCTTGATGGTGTATCCAGTTTTGTATCTACACCGGATGATGAAATGAATCTTCTTAAGGGTGCAGTAAGAGACATAGTGGTTAATGCAAGTTGGAAGATGGTATATGCTGAGACTGAAGAAGAATTTAATGCAATCTGGGATCAGATGATTGCAGATTGTGAGGGAGTAGGTGCTAAGGAACTCCAGGATTGGAGAATGGCTGATATTGAAAATGCTAAGGCAATCGTAGAATCCTTAAAATAATAATTGTATTGTTACTTAGTGTAAAATCCGGGTAGATGTTTGAGTGTGATATTTACCCGGATTTTTTATAGGAGAGAAGATATGAGTGCAAAAATAGATTCCTTTTTTTATAAACAACCGCCATTTTTGTTTGTAGAAGAATTGAAGCAGCCTCTTCACCGTAAAAAGCCGACATGGTTTGTCAGAAGTATTCAGGCAGAGTCGGAAGTCTGCGCGGAAGGTGCTTTTCTAGTCTATGAATTTGAGGACAAAGAAGGGCTTTTAGTGACCGCCACAGAAGACTTTGAGAAGTTTCTTGCCGTATTCTCAATGACAGGAGACAGGTATCCGATTAAAATCATTCAGGGAGAAACTGCATGCCTTGAGGCTTATGATATTGAGATCACAGCGGAAGGCTGTACGATTACAGCTAACGATACAGAAGGCATCAGAAGAGGACTCATTTACCTGGAAGATGAATTGCAAAGGCGGGAAGGACCTTACCTGCCCCTTGGACGGATAGCCAGAAAGCCAGTAATCAATGCACGTATTACCAGAGGCTTTTTTAGTCCTACAAACCGTCCACCCAAGTGTATCGATGAATTGATGGATGATGTGGACTATTATCCGGATGAATATTTGAACCGTTTGGCTCATGATGGTACTAATGGCTTGTGGATTTACACCTATTTCAGTAAACTGATGCCGTCCATGTATTTTGAGGAATACGGAGAGGACTGGGAAAAGCGGATCGTCAAGCTACGACGCGTGGTAGAGAAGTGTAAGAGATACGGTATCAAGGTATATGTATTTGGCGTAGAACCTGCTGGTATGCCGCCGGAGATGGCGGAAAAATATCCGGATGCAGCCGGAGAGGTCGCCTGGTGGAGCGGAGAATCCTATCTTTGTACTTATAGTGAGCGAGGGGCCGGTTATTGTGTAGAGGCTACTAAGAAGCTGTTAGAGCTGGTGCCTGATTTGGGCGGAATTATTGATATTACCTCTGGTGAGTGTGTATCTTCCTGTAAGCCGGTACAGGGCAAAGAGATATACCTTGACAGTCAAAAAGAGAAAATCTGTACAAAGTGTAAGAACAGGAGTAGAGGGGGAGTGTTGGCACATACTGTAGAACTTTTACAGGAAGGTGTGCGAAAAAGCGGTGCCAAAGGTAGGTTTGTCAGCTGGACTTACGATCACAGAAACTGGGAGAAAGAGGAAATCAGGGATTATATCAGAAATGCACCCGAGGACACTATGCTGATGGAAAATTTTGAAGATGCCGGTTACTGTATGCAACTGGGGAAAATGCGCCAGGCAATCGATTACTGGCTTTCTTATGCAGGACCTTCTCAGATGTTTGAGGATGCAGCACAGACTGCATTGGAGCATGGAAAGCATATGCTTGCCAAGATGCAGGTATGCTGTTCCCATGAGCTGGCAAGTGTTCCTTATATTCCGGTACCGGGTATTTTGTTTGATAAGTATGCGGCTGCACATAAGTATCGGGTAGAAGGTATTATGCAGTGTTGGTATTTCGGTAACTATCCATCGATTATGAGTAAGGTGGCAGGGGAACTTGCCTTTACAGAAGATTATTCCGATAAGAGAGGTTTTCTGGAAAAGATAGCCGGAATTTACTGTGGCACTAGCCAGGCAGGACAATTAGCGGACGCGTGGGAATACTTTGAGGAAGGCTACAAGAATTATCCTATCAATATTATGTTTAGCTACTATGGTCCTATGCACGACGGTGTGGTATGGGATTTGGCCTTGATGCCAAGGAATAATCCTCTTCCAAGAAACTGGCTGCTTTTGGATGCGCCTGATGGTGACAGAATCGGGGAATGCCTGCAGAGCGGACATACACTGGAGGAAGTCATTATTCTGACAGACAGAATCAAAGAACAGTGGGAAAGAGGAATAGAGATGTTGCCTGAACATCTTCCGGCAGATCAAAGAACTGTGGCAGAAGCTTTACAGTTATTATTTAAAAGCGGTAATAACATCCTAAAATTTTATCAAATGCGTGATGTTTTGGGCACAGAGATAGGTGATTCGGAAGAAATCCTAAACGCAATGGAAGTGATCGTTGACATGGAAATGGAGAACAGTCGTAAAATGATTGCGTTGTGCAGGGAGAATCAGCTGCTTGGATATCATTCTGAAGCGGAAGGGTACAAATTCTTTCCTGAGAAATTGGAGGACCGTATGGCCAAACTAAGAAAGCTAAAGGAGACAGAGTTTGTACAGGCTCGTCAGAATTTGCTACATCAGAAGCCTACACTTGCTTATTACAAGGGAGAGGAAAACGGTTATCACATGTCAAATGACGGGTTGGAGAAAGCTGAATTTATGGTACATCCGAATGGAGCTGCCTATAGAATGGCCTATGATGAAGAAAATATCTATTTGGAGCTTAAAGGCAAAAAACATGCGAAATTCAGTGTATGTTTCGAATATCAATTATTCTGGCCAGCATCGGCTATATGGATTCAAAACGGTGAGATAGGGCTGGAAAGCTATGTATTGACACATCAATCCGTCTGGGGTGACAAGATTCAGGAAGAATTGGCAAAGTATCAGTTGGAAAGCTGGGAGGAAGAAGAGGCGCATTATATTCTTACCATTTCCAGAGAAAAGGTTGGTTGGACGAAAAATGTACCTATGAAGCTGAGAGTGGCTGTGGATGATGTGCCGTGGCAGGCGGAAGAGGATCCGGTCCATACACTGGGCAAGCGCGATCTTTCACCAGGAGAATTTGAGTGGATTATGCCGGAGTAGTCTATTACAAGTGTAACGAGGAAATACCAGTATGAAATATAGTAACCCCGGTATTCTGTCATAAAGAGCAGGCAGTGCAAGTGATGCGTGCCGGTAAACATGTATTCATGGAAAAGCCGGTTGGCATGAACAGTGAAGAAGCAAAAGAGCTTCATGCAATTGCGTTGCGGGAAAATGTGAAAATTGGCGTAGGAATGATGATGCGCTTTCATACACATCATCAGTTTGTAAAGAAAATAATAGCGGAAGACA
>SVFL01000015.1 GCA_015056885.1 Lachnospiraceae bacterium | reverse complement strand
TCTGGAAAAGCTGACTCCAAACGAATTTTACAGTTACACCACAACAGGAATAAATCCATTATCAACAAACGGATAGAATGGGTATAAAATTTTATAAAAAGTGTCCTTGACATGGGGTACACTTTAATATACAGAAACATTAGTGTTACGAATCAGTGATGTCCGTGACAATTCCCAATTTGTCTGTATTTTTTTCTTATCAGTAATGCAATTTTGAAAAAGGAAGTAGTTATATTTCCATTAATCAGATGCTCATGCCATAAGTAAAAGTATGGACGAGTAGCATCAGAAGTAATGTCCCGAATACGAATGCACCGGGAAAAAGCCAGAGCATCAACGGTTTGAGGGTGGCAAAGCGTTCTTTGTCTTTTTTACACAAGCTGACAATCATCCATACGAATCCTACTAACGCGAGAAGTAGTTCCAGGAAAATAGCAATACCGCCGGTAGTCATGGCAGCATCGTAAAAAGTCTCAAACTGTTCATGAGCCTGCTGATATTCTGAGCCGTCACCGTATTTTCGCCAAAGTTGGCCGGCCTGATCGAAATAGTAAAAGGCAGGAATGCCGGGGATGAGTACCAGCCAGGGCATAATCCATTCTGCCAAACAGGGAATAATGAATTTTTTGTCTTTAAGCATATTTGTGTCTCCTTATTAGCGCTACCAGGGATAAGTTGAATAAATATATAAATCTATTTTATGTAATGTGGCCTATCCAGTCATAAAATACATAACATACACCTGCTGTCAAGGCGATAAAAGGAATATGAATCAGGAGTAACCACAATTTTCGGTTCACAATAGCGACAATGGCCAGCACAAGCTGTGAAATAGGAGCCAGACACATCAATATCATATCGGCAAAAAATAGTATAACAAAAACAAGTATAGTCAAAAACGCCGGAATACCTCCATCTAATGAGCTTATCAGCATCAAAAGTGGAAGTAGAATGATAATTGGCGCAAGATATATCAAAATATCGATTCCGGTAATTATTAAGGGAACAATTGTCTTTGCATCTTTCATGGAATTTTTCCGGGATGTATCAGAACATATACATCCTAATCCTTTCGTTTTTTCACTAATAACACCACGCAGGTTTTCAAAAGGTTGCAAAGATTTTTATTTTCAACTCATTATAACAGAACTTTTCCCAAGAATCTATAGAAAAGAGATTGAATGTCCGCATGAAAAAAGGTAATATAAAATCAAGAATGTAAGATGAGGAGAAAACTATGAGTCAGGCAGTGGTAACCTTAAGAAAAGGCGAGGGAAGAACCCTGAAAGCCGGAGGAATGTGGGTTTATGATAATGAGATTGATTCCGTGATGGGAAGCTTTGAGAATGGCGATGTGGTGGCTATTCATGATTTTGACAGTTATTTCATGGGTTATGGATATATCAATATGAATTCCAAGATTCGTGTGCGTCTTCTGTCCCGCAAAAAGGATGCGGTGATCAATGAGGCTTTTATGGAAAAGCGTGTGCGTACGGCTTGGAACTACCGCAAGGAGACCATAGATACCTCCAGTTGTCGATTGATTTTCGGAGAGGCGGATTTTCTGCCGGGTATTGTGGTGGACAAGTTTGCGGATGTATTGGTGGTGGAGTCTTTGGCTCTTGGGATTGATAAGTGGAAGCTTGTGATTGTGGAGGCGCTGAAAAAGGTGCTTGCAGAGGATGGTATCAAGATTCGCGGCGTTTATGAGCGAAGTGATGCCAAGGTACGTCTGCAGGAGGGCTTGGAGCGCTACAAGGGCTTTATTGGAGAGCCTTTTGATACAAAGGTGGAAATCATTGAAAACGGCGTAAAATATATCGTGGATGTGGAGGATGGTCAAAAGACCGGATTTTTCCTGGATCAGAAGAATAATCGTGCCTCCATCCACAAGATTTGTAAGGATAAAAAGGTGCTGGATTGCTTTACCCATACCGGTTCTTTTGCTCTGAATGCAGGAATTGCAGGAGCGAAAAGTGTCTTGGGTGTGGATGCCTCCCAGCTTGCAGTGGATCAGGCAACAGAGAATGCTAAGTTAAACGGTTTGGAGAACACAGTGAAATTTGTCTGCGAGGATGTGTTTGAGCTGTTACCCCGACTGGAAGCGGAAGGTGAGACCTTCGATGTGGTAATTCTGGACCCGCCTGCATTTACCAAGTCCCGTAATTCTATTAAAAATGCAGTGAAGGGCTATCGTGAAATTAATGTACGGGGCCTGAAGCTGGTGCGAAACGGCGGCTATCTGGCAACCTGTTCCTGTTCCCATTTTATGGACCCGGATTTGTTCGCCAAGACTATTCGTGAGGCGGCAGCAGGTGCTCACAAACGTCTGCGTCAGGTAGAGTTTCGGACTCAGGGCTGTGACCATCCGATTTTATGGGCGGCAGACCAGTCGTATTATTTGAAATTCTATGTTTTCCAAGTGTTGGAGGATATGTAAGGATATAAAAATAAAGAAGACCCAAATTTATTAGAAAAACTTTGTGAAAAGGTTGTCAATATGAGACTGTAAATGTTATACTTATTATAACTTGTGCAAATTTAGATTCGTGTTCGGGAGGATGACATGAAAGATAAGTCGCAAATTTATGAGGCTCAGATAGACGAGTTGCTTTCTCAGCTCACGTTGGAAGAGAAAATTGGTATGATTCACGGCAATGGTTTGTTTCGTACTAAAGCGGTGGAACGTTTAGGGATTCCCAGACTGGTGACCTCTGACGGCCCCATGGGTGTACGTATGGAGTTCCCGGATGACAGTTGGTATCCCATCAATAAATCTGACGACTATGTCAGTTATGGACCCAGTAATTCTGCTTTGGCAGCGACCTGGAATACGGAGCTTGCCTATGAAACCGGTAAAGTGTTGGGTGAGGAGGCTCGCGGACGTGGCAAGGATATGATTTTGGGTCCCGGCATCAATATTAAGAGAGATCCGCTGTGTGGTCGTAATTTTGAGTATATGAGTGAAGACCCTTACTTAACACAGACCATGGCAGTGCCTTATATCAAGGGTGTGCAGGAAAATGACGTGTCTGCCTGTGTGAAACACTATGCCGTGAACAATCAGGAGACCAACCGTATGGCTGTGGATACGTTGGTGGATGAGCGTACCCTTCGGGAGATTTATCTGCCGGGATTTAAGGCTGCAGTGCAGGAGGGCGGCGTCTATTCCCTGATGGATGCTTATAATAAGTTTCGTGGCAAATATTGCAGCGAGAGCAAGGAGCTTTTGGACGATATTTTGCGTGATGAGTGGAAATATGACGGTGTTGTCGTAAGTGACTGGGGTGCTGTGCATTCTACTAAGGAGACTGCGGAGACCTCTCTGGATTTGGAGATGAGTGTCACCTATAATTTTGATGAATATTTTTATGCGAATCCTTTGTTGGAGGCTGTGCGAAACGGTGAGGTCAGCGAGGAGTCGGTAGATGCTAAGGTTCGTAATATTCTCCGTCTGATGTTCCGACTGAAGATGATTGGTGACAAGGTGGATGAACGCAAGCCCGGTGCTTACAATACAAGAGAGCACCAGGATAAGATTTTGAATACTGCAAGAGAAGCCATTGTGCTTTTAAGAAATGAAGAGTGCACAGAGGGGGGCAAGCTGCTTCCTTTGGATCAGAAAAAACTGGTATCACGTAAGACTGTCAATGACTTGGCTGCGGATGGCGCAAAGGTAAATAGATGCCACAAAATTGCTGTAATCGGTCATAATGCGGAGCACCTTCATGCAGGCGGTGGCGGAAGTGCCGAGATTAAGGCTTTGTATGAGATTTCTCCGCTGATGGGTCTTAAGATGGCTCTGGGTGGTAATGCAGATATTTCTTATGCTCAAGGGTATTATATTCCCGGTAAAAAGAGTGTGAACGAGGTGAATTGGCAGGAGGCCAGTCTGGAGCGTCAGGTCATGGGACAGGAGAATCCGGACAGCCCGGAGCAGATTGCGCTTCGCAAGGAGATTGCCGAGAATCGTAAGAAGTTTTTGGAGGAGGCATGCGCACTGGCGAAGGAGGCGGACACAGTAATCTTTGTGGGCGGTCTGAACCATGATTATGATGTGGAAGGCAGAGACCGTGCAGATATGAAACTTCCTTATGGTCAGGATGAATTGATAGAGGAATTAGTGAAAATAAATCCTGACACAGTTGTCATTATGGTGGCGGGTTCTCCTGTGGAGATGCCTTGGAGAGATAAAGTACGAGGACTCATCTGGTGTTATTATGCCGGCATGGAGACCGGTACGGCTCTTACAGAGATTTTGCTTGGTAAGGTGAATCCTTCCGGTAAGCTGCCGGAGACTTTCCCTGTAGTATATGAGGATACTGCAACCTACAAGAATGGTCAGTTTGGCAGAGAAGATGTGGTGGAGTATCAGGAAGGTATTTTTGTGGGCTATCGTCACTATGAAAAGGAAGAAATTAAGCCTGCCTACTCCTTTGGATATGGTTTAACGTACACGGATTTTACATTTGATAATCTGACATTGATGTCAGAAATGGGTGGGATTGTAACGGTATCTGTAGATGTTCGGAATGTAGGAACAATGGCCGGTGCAGAGGTTGTGCAGTGCTATGTGGCAGATTGTGAATGTAGTGTGGAGCGCCCTGTGAAGGAGTTGAAGGCCTACAGCAAAGTTTTTCTACAGCCCGGTGAGTGTAAGACCGTAACCATGACTTTAAATCGGGAGGCTTTTGCTTTTTATGATGTTGTAAGTAGAGAGTTTAAGGTGGAAACCGGTGAGTTTGAGATTTATGTGGGAACATCCTCTGATAAATGTGAAAAAATGCCTGTTCGTGTCAGTTTGTAAGGGAATTATGCGGCAAATGTCGATGGCATGGATTCAAATATATCTTGACAAATAGGAGATTTATGATATAGTTCTAAATGCGAATGGTTTGCATTTGCGTTTAGAACTATTTTTATTATTACGAAGCTAATTATGTCCCCAACGCTAAGAGAGGATAAAGAATGGAGAGTGTTATGTTTCATAGCCATACACATGAGTGTGCGACGGTTCATGGCGGAGAGGTCTCATTAGGACATGCCATAGAGCATGCTCTGGAGCATACTTTAGAGGAAAGTATTTTGATTATATTGGTTCTGTTTATCACTTATCTGGTGATGGAGTGGTTAGAGCATAGAACCGGCAATAAGGTGCAGAAGGTGGTGCAGAAGGCAGGAAGTCTGGGACCGGTTTTCGGCGCAGTGGCCGGCGCAGTGCCTCAGTGCGGTTTTTCTACAGCGGCGTCCAATCTTTATGCAGGCAGACTGATTTCCATGGGAACGCTGATTGCAATTTATTTGTCTACATCGGATGAGATGTTGCCGGTAATGATTTCTGCCAAGGCACCGGCACAGTTGATTGGTGGCGTGCTGCTGACCAAGATTGTTGTGGGCATGGCGGCAGGATTTGTCGTAGATTTTATTTTTCGTAAGAAAAAAGACAGTCATGACCATATACATGAAATTTGTGAGCAGGAGGAATGCCATTGTGATTCCGGTGTGTTTCGCTCTGCGTTAAAGCATACGGTACAGGTAGGTGTATTTATTCTGCTGGTGAGTTTTGCTCTGAATCTGGTATTGGCACTTCTGGGTGAGGATGTGTTAGCAGAGTTTCTGTTAAACAGACCGGTATTAGGTCCTGTGTTGGCCGGTCTGGTGGGATTGGTACCCAACTGTGCAGCTTCTGTGGTGATTACAGAATTGTTTATGGAGGGAGTTATCGGTCTGGGGGCTATGATGGCCGGACTGTTAGTGGGTGCAGGTGTGGGCCTTTTAGTGCTGTTTCGCGTAAATCATCACCGCCTGGAGAATTTAAAGATTGTAGGAATTTTATATTTTATTGGTGTTTTGGTCGGAATTGTGATAGAATTTATTCCAATATAGGTAGTTTGAATTAGGAAATGGGTATACTATCATTAATGAAGGGAGATAAGGGCATGGAATATCCTAAGGGAATTAAGTGGACAAAGCAACGCAAGTGCGTGTATCAGATACTTTCGGATGCCAAGGAGCCCCTTTCTGCCCACCAGATTTATCATCAGGCATTGCAGATGGTGCCGGAAGATACCTATGCGCTTTCTACCGTTTACCGTATTTTAGCAGCATTTGAGGAAAATGGTCTGGTAAACAGCACTACCTGGATGGGGGATGATACAGTAGTTTATGAGTTGGAAAAGGGGGAGCACAGACATTTTGCAGTGTGTCTGGAATGTCACAAGCGTATTCCTTTGGAAAGCTGTCCTTTTTCCCTGGGACATGAACATGCCGGGGGTGATCATCATGATTGTGACCACGACCATCACCATGAAACAGATGCAGCTCTTAAAGATTTTACTGTGACAGGTCATAAAATTGAACTTTATGGATATTGCAGCAACTGCGGAAAAAGCCGATAAAACCGTCGCTAATTGACGTTAAAATCAAAAAAATTAATTTTTTTAAAAAAATTTTAAAAAAAGGCTTGCATTTCATAAAACGATGTGATATATTAGTTCTTGCGTTAAGGAACACGCGAAAAAATAAAACGGACCGCTAGCTCAGTTGGTAGAGCACCTGACTCTTAATCAGGGTGTCCAGGGTTCGAGCCCCTGGCGGTCCACTCAAAGGTCTCAGGCTTGCAAGAATGCGGGTTTGGGGCTTTTTTTGTTACATGAAAAAGGGCGGCAAACTGAAAAAATCAGCCTACCGCCTTTGCTATGCAAAGTGTAAATAAGATATTGTACTTGACAATGTGGTCGGTAAGTTATAGACTCGAGACGAGAGGTCTATGATTTGTCGACCAATTTTGTTATGAATGAAATGTTGCCGGAGGAATGAACTATGTATCAGATGACAGATGCGGAGATGAAGTTTGCGGAGTTGATATGGAAGGAAGCGCCTATTGGTTCCGGGGAGTTGGTGAAGCGTTGCCTGCAGGAGTTTGAGTGGAAGAAGTCTACTACTTATACCTTTTTAAAGAAGCTGTGTGAGCAGGGGATATTTAAGAATGAAAATGCGGTGGTGAAGCCTGTGGTTAGCAGAGAGGACTATTTGCAACGGCGCGGCGAGGAGTTTGTGGAGCGGGCTTATGGGGGTTCATTTCCCAAGATGATAGCTGCTTTTATTGAGAGCAAGCGGTTAAGCCGGGCGCAGATAGAGGAGATTGCACAGATGATTGAGGATTATAAGGAGGAAGGCTGATGGGAGAGGTCATGAGCAATGCTGATAGCATATTTCGTATTGTTGTGAATCTGAGTCTGGTTGGAAACTATGTGATTCTTCTTGTGATGTTGGTGCGTCTGGCATTTGTTAAGGCACCCAAATGGTGTTCCTATGCGCTTTGGGCAATTGTGTTTGTGCGTCTGGTTTGTCCGGTTTTCCCGGAAGGGCGGTTTAGTCTGATACCGGTGCAATTGCAGATGCAAATGGAAGATACGGTTGCGCATGGTTCTGTTTTTGGCGCGACTCAAGAGGCGATAGATATGCAGGCCAATCAGGTGCCATCCGGGCAGATAGTTGAGCAAGGGCAGTCAGCAGAGCAAACCGGGAATCCGTCGGAAATAGCTGGGAAGCCTGGTCGGACAGAGGGCAATATAGCGGTTGAGAAAGCTGTTTTGAACAAGTACAATGCAGCGCAAGGGGATAATTTGCAGCAAGGAAAAGCAAAACGTTTTACAAATGTGCTGTCTATTATATGGCTTGCAGGAATGGTTTTGCTTGCAGGATATCATATCATTTCCTATTGGCGTTTCAAGATAAGAGTTAAAGATGCTGTTTGCATGGAACTCGGAGTTTATGAGGTAGAGGGTGCGCATTTGTCCTTTGTGTTGGGTATTATTAAGCCTGCAATTTATCTGTCAGCGGGATTGGATGCAGAGAGCCGTAGAGTGATTTTGTGTCATGAGAAGGTGCATCTGCAGAGGAGAGATTATGTGACAAAGCCGCTGGCGCTGGGAATTTGTTGTATCCATTGGTTTAATCCCTTGGTATGGCTGGCTTTTCATCTGATGAACAGGGATTGTGAGATGTCCTGTGATGAGAAGGTGGTGTCTTTATTGGGGGAGGAGAGTAAAAAGATTTACTCTTATGCACTTTTGGATGAGGCCACTAAGGGGGAGAGCATAAACTATCGCCGCGATAGTTTATCTGCAGTGTTGTCTTTTGGTGAGGACAGTGTGAAAACACGAATTCGTCATGTTTTGAAATACAAAAAGGCCTCTGTATGGATTGTTGCTTGTGCAGTAGTAGTTCTTGCGGTTTTGATTGTAGGTTTATGCATAAATCCGGCAAAAGCGCCCGCAACGCAGGCGAAAACAGATCAAGAGATTTGGGATGCCTGGGTAGAGGGCGGTCAGGCTATGGTTCCCTGGGCGGAGGACGCATACGTGGAAAACGGAGAGATTGTCTGTGTTTTTCCGGATCATCAGGTGACCTTTGATGTGGCAACTCAGTCTTTTGGTGGGAAAGCTCAGAAGAAGTATACATTTTATTATGAGGAACCCTATTTTAAGCCTTATAATGGTCAGGAGTTGTCACGGGAGGAAATGGTAGGTCGTTACAGCAACGCAACACAGCTACTGGAAGGGCTGAAAAAACTGTTTCCCGATGGACATTTCCAGTACATAGCAAGGGAAAATAATCTGGTGCATGTGAATGTGGCTTATCGGAAAAGTAGTTATGACAATACCATTTATTTTTGGAATGTGACCTATAAGCATGATACGGAAAATGGTAAGAATGAGTTGGTGGCATTAGAGCAAGGTGACGGCTGCTATAAGCTTGGCATTATCAATGAAGGTGAGGAATCTTTCGTGGAGAGGGTTGCCAGGGAATATGGCTGGCAGTCGGCGGATTCCATGGCGGCTTCCCGTATGACTCCGGAGGCAGCACTGGATACCTATGCTTTTGCATATCAGTCCCGAAACGGTAATACCTTGTATCAGCTTGCCTATGATAAGGAGAATTTCAAAAACTGGGATAAGGTAGTGATTCATGAGGACGGTTATAGCTTTGGGGATTCTTCCCCTTGGGTTTCTCACTATTCTATTGAGCATTTGACGGGGAGTGAGGAGGCTACTATACGGTTTTACATGGCCAATTTCATTCCTGAGATTTATATTGCAGAGGAAAAGGTGAAAGTGGTAAAGGATGGGGGCCTTTACTGCGTGGATCATGTAAGTTATGTGGAGTATAGCAGTATTGATACTCGTGATGAGGCAGAACAGATTTATGATTTGGATGCTGCTACACGCTTTTATAATCCTATTAATTTTCAGTCAACAGGGTTTGCACAGAGTCACACAAAAGCAATTTTTAATCATCTCTTAAACAATACCAATCCGGGTTATTACAGTGTTTACACAGACCCTGTGACCGCCGCCAAGGCTTATCTGAATCTGGGTGAAGGAAGTGGCGAGGTGACGGAGGTAAGATATGCTGCAGCCCCTTGGAATCCATTAAGTAGTAGTCTGGGCGAGGGTTCTATTGTAAATGTACGGTATACCTTTGCAAAGGATGGTTCTACCATGGATATTCCCATGACCCTGGCAGAGGAAAGCATGAATGTATGGGCGTTGTGTTTCACTACAGATTCCGATATTGAGGAGAAAACCACAGAGAAAATCGGTGGAGCAACTCATGTAAATACCAATGTGTTGTGGGCTTCTAATGCCAGAATTGTTTATAGTACATGTGCGCCAAATGCCGATGGTTATCCCGTGTATCAGGTCAGTTCCTATGGTTTGTATGAGTTGGATGCAGATGGACTTACATGTATTTATCCCGGACATATGCCGGTTTCTACGGAATTGACATACTTTGACGGAAAACTTTATTTCTCTACGGATTCACAGTACCATGAAGGTGCACTGGACTGGATGGAGGACCGTATGTGTGTGATTAATCCTGTGACAGGTGGGGTGTCCTATATTCCTTTGGAGGACTTTGAAGCCCCTTGGGAGAGTGAAGTGAACTCGTAAGAGGGCCTGAATATGGTGGGATAGGTGTTTCTGTTGCTATTTGTGCCGGGGATGTGGTAGAATTATGTGGAAAATTTGTACTATATGAGAGGGATTCAGATGAAAAAGAATGCAATGAGATATTGGGCCAAGACGGTTGCCCTGGTATTGGCAGGCGTGACTTGCCTTGGAGGGCTGGAGGCAAATGCGGACAAAGCACAGCGTGTGATAGAAATTCCGGAAAATACACAGATAGAGAATTTGTGTGATACTTTGGTATTAAAAAATTATACGGTGTATGACTATACGGAAAGCGGTTCCGGTAAATACAGTTATGATGAAAATGGCGAACTCTATTATTCTAAGGACGAAGTGATATACGAGGAAGACGGCTATCGGGTGAAAAAGATTTATGAAGTCAGACCCGGTGGTACATATGCGAATGCTTTTTTGTATACCTATCGGTATTTGGATGACAAAACTCTTGGTTATATGGATAAATATGACCATGGCAATTATGAATATGGTATGGGTTGGGTCTGGGATGCAGATGGAAGAGAAGTACTTGCTGTGAAATATGATGAGCAAGGGAATATAAAGTCTGCGGATTGCAGTTATTATGATGCAGAAGGCAGACTGGCCTTTGAATACAGTGATTTGTCTGGTGTGGAGAAGCGCAATATGGATGCTGCTCCTGTGCGATCTTATCAATATCGTGGTGATTATACGGTATATGGTTATACTCAGGAACATGCAAATGCAACAGCAGAAAACTGCTATCGCAAGGACGAGATAGATGGGAAGGCTTTGCTGGAGGCAGAGTATACGGATGAATTGGATAATTTGTATTGGTATTCCTATGATGAAGAGGGTAAGTTGCTTTATGAAGTTATTTGCAGACCTCAGTGGGATGCAGATTGTTACGAAGTAGAATTGATTCATTATCTTTATGACGAGCAGGGAAGATGCAAGGAAAGTTATTGCTATGATGTAAAAAGTGGGTTGTTTGTACAGGATAACGGATTGTATAGTGGAGGATACCGGAATTTTGTGGCGGTTTTTGACGATGGCGGATATCCTACAGACATTATAGCAGAGTCAAACGATACGGAACCGGTGGTTGTCTGGTTTGACTTGCATACCGGTGAATTTATAGATATGGATATGGGGGAGAACTAAATGAGTGAACTGGATAACGGATATATAAATAGTAATTTTGAACAGGAAAATGATGAAAAACAAAATCAGGAAAGTCAGGATTCCATAAGCTATAGCCGGATTGGTGCGCCCATCAAGCTGGTGGAGGTAAAGTCTCCTCTGACGACTTCACAAATCACTTTCCCCAAACCGGTTACTTTTTCCGAGCCTGTTACCGGTACGAAGAATGAGGAAATTTTTGACAACCGAAACAGTGCTGTTTTTTCGGAAAATAAAGACGATTCTTACTTTATAAATAAAAGTGGCATGAAGGATTTTGATGCCATGGATGAGCATGCGGACAGATGGGCAGCTTATCGGACAGAATCGGAGCCCAAGAAGCGAAATTGGATTCCGGTTATAATTGCTGTGGCACTGGTATTGGGTGTGGTATCAGGTTTCTCGGTGATATACAGGAAGCAGCAGTCTGCGAACAAAGAGTCGTTATCAGCTTTGCCAACGAAAGAGGCGACGGTGGAGGTGCCGGAAACTATAGCAGAAGCAGAAACGCAGGAGTCCGTAGAGGAGATTGTAACAACACAGGAAAGTACAGAGACTGTGGAGGTAGAGAGTACGGAGTCTACACAGGAGTCTTCATTTACCAGAGAGCCTCTTGTGATGGAGGATTCTACGGTAAAAACCTTTGTGGAGGATACAGAAAATATTGGGTACGGTGTTACCTATGATGCAGAAAGGGCTGAGCAGCGGCTGGACGCTTTGGAAGCGTTGTATGAGCAGATGCCGGAAAGGTAAGATAAATGACACCAATTTTTGATACACATGCGCATTATGACGATGAGGCTTTTGATGAGGACAGAGAATCTCTTCTGTCCTCTCTTGCTGAGCAAGGGGTTGCTAAAGTAGTAAATGTGGGGGCCAGTCTGGCATCTTGTAA
Source organism: Lachnospiraceae bacterium (assembly GCA_015056885.1). GTDB lineage: Bacteria > Bacillota > Clostridia > Lachnospirales > Lachnospiraceae > Acetatifactor. Next base: position 47,364 of record SVFL01000015.1, on the reverse strand, counting down.
GAAGACTTTGGAATTGATGGACAAGTATGATTTTATGTATGGAGCCATCGGGGTGCATCCCAGCGAGACTGCAGAGCTGAATGAAGAGAATTTTAAATGGCTGAAGGAGGCCTGTGGCCATGAGAAGTGCGTGGCTTTGGGCGAAATCGGTCTGGATTATTACTGGAATGAGCCGGAAAGTTCCATTCAGAAGGAATGGTTTGTGCGCCAGATGGATTTGGCAAGACAGTTACAGCTTCCCATGGTGATTCATTCCAGGGATGCGGCCAAGGATACTGTAGATATGATGGCAGCAGAGAAGGCCGGCGAAATCGGCGGAGTGATACATTGCTATTCTTATACTAAGGAAACTGCCAGAGATTTTTTGAATATGGGCTTTTACTTTGGAATCGGCGGTGTGCTGACCTTTAATAACGCCAAGAAGCTCAAGGAGGCAGTGGAGTACATTCCTATGGACCGTATTGTGCTGGAGACGGATTGTCCTTACCTGGCACCGGTTCCTTACCGTGGTAAGCGTAATTGTTCCCTGTATATCGCTCATGTGATTGAAACAATGGCGCAGATAAAGGGAATTTCTGAGGAAGAGGTGCGTAAAATGGCTTGGGATAATGCCCATGCTTTATATCGCATGAAATTTTGATATTGTGGGTAGGCAAACCATGTAATATAAGGTAAAATAGATATAGTTAGGTATTCATTTCAGAGAAGGAGAGGTATGAATATGTTTGTAAAGAATGAAGAATGTAAAGTAACCCCTTGCGAGCCCGGTGTAACCAGAAGAGTAATGGCTTACTCTGACCAGCTTATGATGTGTGAGATTACCTTCGAGAAGGACGCTGAGGGCAATATGCACAAGCATCCTCATGAGCAGATTACGTATATTGCAGAGGGTAGTTTCCTTTTTACGATTGATGGTGAGAGTCAGGTGGTTAATAAGGGTGACAGCGTATTTATGCCTTCCAATTCCGAGCACGGTGTAAAGTGTCTGGAGGCAGGTAAGCTTGTGGATGTGTTTAATCCCAAGCGTGAGGAGTTTTTATAAGTATGGAATTGCAGAAAACATCAAAATTCACCAGCAGATGGGGATTTATTTTATCTGCTGTAGGTTCTGCTGTGGGAATGGCGAATGTGTGGGGATTTCCTGCTAAGATGGGTGCTAACGGAGGCGGTGCCTTTTTGGTGGCATACTTGATATTTATAGCCTTGTTTAGTGCGGTAGGCTTGTCAGCAGAATATGCTATCGGAAGAAGAGCCCGCACGGGTACGCTTGGTTCCTATCAGTTGGCGTGGTCTACCAGAAACGATAAGCTGAGTAAAGTAGGCGGTGTTATCGGATGGTTACCTCTTGCCGGCTCCATGTGTATTGCCCTTGGATATGCAGTTATTATCTCCTATGTATTGAAGGCGTTTTTCAGTTCTGTTACCGGGGATTTGATGAATGTGGATACCAATGCATGGTTTGAGTCCTTTTCCGGAGCGGATTATTCGGTTATTCCTTTTCACATCATTATTGTGGTGGGAACCTTGTTAACTCTGCTTTTGGGTGCAAAAAGTATCGAGAAGAGCAACAAGATTATGATGCCTTTGTTTTTTATTATATTTGTAGTTCTGGCAGTGCGTGTGGCAATGTTACCCGGTGCGGTGGAAGGCTATAAGTTCATGTTTACACCCCGATGGGAGGAGCTTAAGGACCCTATGGTGTGGATTTGGGCTATGGGACAGGCATTTTTCTCTCTTTCTGTGACAGGTAGTGGTATGATAGTATATGGTGCTTATCTGGATGATAAAGAGGATGTAGTACAGGTTGCAGTGCGTACAGCGGTGTTCGATACGATTGCAGCGTTAGTGGCAGCGCTTGTTATTATTCCGGCATGTTTTGCTTATGGACTGGATGTGGGAGCAGGTCCGTCTCTGTTGTTTGTGACCTTGCCCCGAATCCTTCAGGATATTCCTTTTGGACAGGTGTTTGCGATTATTTTGTATACAGCTATGATTTTTGCCGGGGTGAGCTCCCTGCAGAATATGTTTGAGGCGGTGGGCGAGTCTTTGCAGCATAAGTTCCCGAAACTTAGCCGCAAGATTGTACTTGTAATTTTGTGTGTAGTGTGTTTGGGATTTGGATTGCACATGGAACCTATTGCAAAATGGGGACCTTGGATGGATATCGTATCTATTTATATCATTCCCATCGGAGCTACTCTTGGCGCGCTGTCCTGGTTCTGGATTATGAAGCGCGCAGAGCTGATGGACGAGATTAACAGGGGAGTAAAGAAGCCCCATGGTGGGTTCTGGCACAATGCCGGACGTTATCTGTATGTACCCTGTGCGATTATTTTGTGCTGTGTGGCGTTGTTTATGAAGGTTGCTTTTTAAAATTGAAAACGATTGATTTGCAGAGAAAGTCACTCTTGAATGATTTGTTTTTAAGGAAAAGTCATTCGAGAGTGATTTTTTGTGCGCTTTATATCTTGCATTTGTTAAAAATAAATATTAAATGCAAGATATAGTTGACATTTGTAAAATATATGTTATGATAGATTTACAAGGAGGCAAGAATATGAAAAATCTAAAACTGAAATTTGCGCGAATGGAAAAGGATATGTCCCAGATTGACTTGGCGAAGAAAGTAGGGGTGACGCGTCAGACCATCGGAATGATTGAATCCGGGGACTATAACCCATCGTTAAAGCTGTGCCTTGCGATTTGCTGGGCCTTGGACAAAAAGTTAGATGATTTATTTTGGGAGGATATGGAAAATGAAGAAGAATAAGGTAAAGAATAATTTAGATGAGATGCAGGAGCAGAAGCTTTTGCGGATTGAGCATAATGGTTGTTGGTTTGCATTTTGGGGCCTGCTGGCTTCCATAATTGTACAGAATCTTATGTATGATAGTGTTGATTTTGCGTATGTAGGTGGCGAGTGGATTGTATTTATGTGTTTGGCCTTGTATTTGGGAATTGGGTGTATTAAGAACGGCATTTGGGACAGACGTTATAAGGCAGATACAACAACGAATCTGATGTTTAGTCTGGTAGCTGCCCTTATAGCCGGAGTACTCAATTTTGTCAAGTTTTATCAGAGTAGTGATTTGCTGGGCGGTTCCATCGCTGGCGGTTTTGTAGTAGCTGTATTTGTTTTTGTAATTTGTTTTGTTGTATTGATGATTAGTGCGGAAGTATACAAAAAACGTTCTGCTAAGATGGAAGCAGAAGATTTAGAAGAATCTGAGAATGAATAATTTTAAGGATAGAATACGGGGATAGAATAAGGGCGTATCTTATAACAGGATGCGTCCTTTATTGATATTTAATGATAAACATTAGGAAATGGTGCAAGTGTATAATAATATTATGACAATTTAATGATAAACATTAAAAAGTTGTTGACAAATGATAAACCATGAGTTATAGTGGATTTAACGATAAACGTTAAATAATTAATGACAAATGGAGGTAGAAATGAAAGAACAAGCAATTCAGAAGATTAACAAGGTTGGAAAGATAAGTTACATAATTACGGTTATCTGCAAGATATTAGTGATTGCAGGTCTGGTTTGTAGCGTAGCCAGTGCAGTTATTTGTTTTTCTCAGCCGGCAGAAAGCATGCGTGTAACCCAGAGAAGTGCCATGATAGTAGAGATGAGCAAGGAGGCTTTGGGGCAGGATATTACAGATGCTGAGCTGGCAGAGATGCATGCAGCTCTTGAGAGTGGTGAGCAAATGCAGGTACAACAGGTACGAAATGGTATGATGGGTTCCGGATTGAATATGGTATCCACAGGTCAGACCTTTGTACCGGTAGCCATGGATGTGACAGAGGATAGAGTGACCATTGATATGATGACCGATGGAGCAACCTACACCATGCACGATTTGGCTGTATTAAGTTTACTCATGGCAGTTGTCCTGGCTATGTCCATTGTAACTCTTACTTTTATAGAGAGTTTGTGCAAGGCTTTTCGGAATTGTGCAACTCCTTTTGAGGAGGAGGTTATCAAGAAGATGCAGAGGCTGGCAATTTGTCTGATTCCCTGGACATTGATCTCTTCTATAGGAGATACCATTACAAACAGTATGATGTCCGGCGGAATGAGTTGGAGCTTCTCAGTGGATTTAGGTGTTGTTTTGCTGGTTGTAATTGTGTTAATATTGGTGTATATTTTCAAATATGGTGCTGTTTTGCAACAGGAATCCGATGAGACACTGTAAAGGAGGAAGCTATGGGTAAAATAGTACTTAGGTTAGACAGAGTGATGGCTGACCGTAAAATGAGTTTGAATGAATTGTCGGAAAAGGTTGGGGTTTCTAACGTGAACCTTTCCAAGATTAAAACCGGTAAAATCAGTGCCATCCGATTTTCTACATTGGTGGCAATCTGCGAAGTATTAAATTGTCAGCCGGGGGATATTTTGGAATTTGATCCGGAAGGGACACCAGAGTAAGATTTCCGGCACAGTAATGTTTGAGAGGAAGTAAGTAATGAGATACATGGTGAAATGTGCCTACTGCGAAAAGACGTTTGTTGTAGATACCAACATGGAAGATGCAGAGTTTATCTGTGAGTCCTGTGGTGGTAAAAGCGGCAAGGAGAATATCGTGCAGGAAATTGTTCCGCAAAAAAAGATTGTTTACAAGTCTTCCAATAGAGCAGAAAATGAGTCCTGGGATGCCATAAAATCTTTTGATGTATCTGAACATGAGGGTAAGGAAGGTATTAATACGCAACAGAGAGAGTCCTTTGAGGAGGCTATTTCCGGGGGGAGCACATCCAATTGGGCATTGTTTTTGCATGCTATACCTTTTATTGTAGTAGGTATAATATGTGTAATTGTCTATATATATCTTAAGCTATTTGGTTAAAGCGTTTTCATAAGTTATACTATGAGTATAATTTACAAATGAGAATGCAAATGGTATAGTAACCATAATAAATCAAACAGGCGGATGGGGAATTCGAATTTCGCAGAAAGGGAAAACATGAACACAGTAAGTAAACTGTGAAGAATTAGGATTCATCAGTTATATAGAAGACAGGGCCGCTTATCTTATATGAGACAAGCGGTCTTTTGGTTATTTGAGGAGGGATGTTCAAAATGGATAAATTAGAGATTAAAGGAAAAGTAAATACTGCCATCTGTTACGCGAGAGTGGTGGAGGATGAGGCGATTGAGCAGATTCGCAGAATGTGTGATTATGAGTTCACGGAAGGGGTTCAGATTCGCATTATGCCCGATGTCCACTCCGGCAAGGGTTGTACCATTGGTACTACCATGACAGTAAAGGACAAGGCAGTTCCAAATATTGTAGGTGTAGATATTGGCTGTGGTATGTTAACCACCAATATCGGCAAGGGAGAGATTGATTTTGCCAAGTTGGATGAGGCTGCTCACTATATTCCCAGTGGAATGAATGTATGGGAGGGTAGAAAGGAGCGCTTTGACTTGGAAGCGTTACGTTGTTATAGAGAGCTTCGTAACTCTAAGTGGCTGGAGCGAAGCCTTGGCACTTTGGGTGGCGGTAATCACTTTATTGAGGTGGATGAGGCTACAGACGGCACGAAATATCTGGTGATTCACACCGGTAGCCGTAACCTTGGCAAGCAGGTTGCAGAGATTTATCAGCAACTTGCCATCGATTTGAATAAGGGCAAGGAGACTTATTTTCAGGAGAGAGATGAGATTATCCGTACCTATAAGGAGCAGGGGAGAAGAAGCGAGATTCAGGCGGCTTTGAAGGCGATTTCCTGGGCGCAGCGTGAGGCAACGATTCCGGAGGATTTGTGCCACTTGTATGGTCAGTATTTTGAGGACTATCTTCATGACGTGGAGATTTGTCAGCAGTTTGCAAGAAGAAACCGTGAGTTGATTGCGGAGATTATTCTGGAGAGAACCGGACTGCAGAAAAAAGATGCATTCCACACCATACATAATTATATTGATACAGATGAAATGATTTTGAGAAAAGGAGCAATTGCTGCTCACAAGGGTGAAAGAGTGCTGATTCCGATTAATATGAGGGATGGAAGCGTGCTGGCAATCGGCAAGGGCAATCCGGAGTGGAATTATTCTGCGCCTCACGGTGCGGGCCGTGTTATGTCCCGTACCAAGGCCAAGAATTCCTTGGATATGGAGGAGTACAAGAAGGCAATGGCAGGGGTCTATACCACCTCTGTCAACGAGGCAACATTGGATGAGGCACCCATGGCGTACAAACGACTGGAGGACATTATTGATGTCATTAAAGAGTCCGTGGATGTGATTGAGGTGCTGAAGCCTGTTTATAATTTTAAGGCGTCTGATTGATCATGGCAGATACTACGGATGTGTTTAACAGTATGTAAGATAAGAGTAAAAGAAAGGGACCGGCGTTGTATGGCAATGTCGGCCCCTTTTTTGAAATCTATATTCCGGAATTGGAATTATTATGTTTGCTTGTCAACAGGGTGTTTTGCCAGATATTCCTTAAGGATGAGGTTGATATACTGAGACAAGCTACGGTCATCCAATTCAGCGCGTTCGCGGAGGCGGGATATAGTATTATATTTGAAGAAGCAGATGAATAGTTGAAGAAATAGTCGGAGACAGGTTGTTCTCCGGCTATTTTTGTAGAAAAGTATTTAATAAATTGGCGCGGCCATGATGCCAACCATGATGAGCCCTAATTTGCCAAGGATGCTATGTTTGGTTTCGTTTTTCAATATGGATTTATCGAAAATCAATAAAAATATATTGACAAACAGATTTGGTCTGCATATAATGGGTCCTAAGAACAGGAAAATTCCGGAAGCAGTGGAAGTAGAATTCCGGAAGTAATATGGAGGTACATAGAGATGAAGGATGAGGCCAAGAAGAAAATGCTTCTGACCAAGGGCACCAAATTTTTGTTGGATGCTATGTTTTATATGGGGATTGTAGTGACAATTTCATTGCCCTTTACAGTGAAGTGGATTGGACAGTTTTATGAACCGGTAAAGGAAAGTTATGAGGAGACCACAATCATTTATTTTGTGTTGGGTGTTGCGGCGCTGGTGCTTATTCGGGAGCTTCGGAAAATCTTTTGCACAGTGCTGAAAGAGGATTGCTTTGTTATGGAGAATGTGGTGAGCCTACGCAAGATGGGTAACTGGAGCTTCTTTATTGCAGGAATGTCGGTGGTGCGAAGCATTGTTTACGTGACCATTGCCATGGCGGTGGTAATACTGGTATTTGTGATTGCAGGGCTGTTCTCCAAGGTGTTGGCCATGGTGTTTGAAGAGGCAGTGCGGTACAAGGAAGAGAACGATTTGACGATTTAAGGAATCACAGATTTATTACCGGAATGTAAACAGTAGACAAGTGGAAGTGAGGAATATATGGCGATTGTAGTAAATTTGGATGTAATGATGGCCAAGCGGAAGAAGAATCTTACGGAACTGGCAAATGAGGTGGATATTACGCTGGCAAATTTGTCTGTGCTGAAAAACAGTAAGGCTAAGGCAGTGCGGTTTTCCACATTGGAGGCGATTTGTAAGGCTTTGGACTGTCAACCCGGGGACATTTTAGAGTATGTGCCCGATGAGGAATAAAAAAATTGTACTTGTGCCCCTGATTACAGGGTGTAGCAAGAATGGAGGTAATATGGATAATCAGAATATGGGACAAAATATGGGTGGCGGACAGGTAACGTCACAGATATCAAATACACAGGGCGCAATACCACAGGGAAGATTTACGCAGGAATTGGCACCTCAGGCGGCACCGGTACAGGGGGCGGCAGCGCCGCAGATGCAGCCTATGCCACAGCTTCAGCCGGTTCCGATAATGCCGCAAACGAAGCAGGAGACGGCTGAGACAAAAAGAATGAAGGAGAATTTTGGTTTCTTTGGTCCGATAACCTTTTTGTATGCAGTGTTTTACGCATTCTGCATGTTTCGGAACGGGTCGGGTATCACCTTCCCTTTTTTCGTAGCCGCCAGCCTCTTTTATTTGTGCTTTACGTTGTCAAAACTAGAGCTTACCTTGAGAAAAGGAAGCGCCTTTCACATGATAAGCATGATGCTGCTGGCGGTGTCCACCTTCTGCACGGACGACGGGCGTATTATCGCTTTCAATAAAACAGGCATTTTTCTGTTGGCAATGAGTCTTCTTTTGAATCAGTTTTATGATACGAAGAAGTGGAATCTGGGCAAGTATTTGGGCAATATTTTTATTCTTATTTTTGCTGCTATTGGCGAGTTGGGAAGTCCTTTTGCGGATGCAGCAAGATATTTTAAACAGGAAAAAAGCAAGAAAAATAAGAACTTGTGGTATGTTTTGCTGGGAGTAATTATAGCCATTCCGCTGGTGGCATTTGTGGTGGCAACGCTTTCCGTGGCAGATGCGGTGTTCAGACAGGTGACCAACACATTGCTTGCAGGAATCAGCTTTGACAATGCATTCAATATTGCATTCCGTATCGGATTTATGTTCTTTGCAAGCTATTTATTGGTTGCCTTTATGTGCAAGCGCACATTAAATGAGGAGGTCAAGGACAACCGGAATGGTGAGCCGGTGCTGGCTATCACTATCAACAGTATGTTGACAGTAATTTATTTGCTTTTCTCAGTAATTCAGATTATTTACTTGTTTATGGGAAAGATGGAGCTGCCGGAAGGGTATACCTATGCCATGTATGCAAGAGAGGGATTCTTCCAGCTTTTGGTGGTAAGTATCCTGAATCTGATTATTGTACTGGTATCCATGAGTTTCTTTAGAGAAAGTAAGGTGCTAAAAGTTGTGTTGACAGTAATGTCACTTTGTACCTTTATCATGATTGCTTCCAGTGCAATGCGAATGATTATTTATATTCGTTTCTATTATATGACGTTCCTGCGTATCTTGGTGTTGTGGGCGCTTGCGCTGTTGTTTGTGCTGTTTGTGGGTGTAATTCTGAATATTTTCAAAAAGGATTTTCCTCTGTTTCGGTACAGTATGACAGTGGTGACAGTTTTGTATTTGGTGCTGTCTTTCAGCCACCCGGATTATATTATTGCGAAAATAAATATTGCAAATGCCTCACAGACGTTGGTGGAAAATGATGAGGTGGATCCAAACTGGCAGCCTGCCAGCGATTTCTTCCTGGCAGAGCAAAGATATATGGATTTTACATATCTTTCTAATTTAAGCGCGGATGCGGCGCCGGCGGTAATTCCGTATTTGGATAAATTGGGATATAATTTGAATGAGTTTTACCTTGCGGACGACGAGCTTGCAGTCAAGAATCGCAGTGAGAAGAGAAGAACTCACAGACAGGACGATTTTGGATACTATTATCTGAGAGGTTTACAGGATTCTACAGAGAATTTCGGTCCTCGTACATACAATATTTCCAGACATATGGCGCTGAAGCAGGTTGAGGGGGCTGTGGAGTAAATGAAGAAAACTATGTTAATCCGTATGACAAGGAAGATGCATATATTTATGTAGAAATAAATGGTACTATGTATTTGCCTTATGGAGTACAGGGTGAGCGCATCACAAGTGATATGATAGGTAAAGATATAGAGATACCGGATTTTATAGATGATTTAGGGTATGATATATGGAAATAATTTAGAAGGTTGTCTTTGCTGTATTGTGAATTATAATAAGGGTGAAATGGTGGCCGTTCTCAAGGTGCTGAGAGTCTGCACTATAACGGTGACCAAATCACCCTTGATGCTGTAGAGGGGTATGATATGCTATATGCTTTTCAAATCGGATTATGAGAAATGTTGTTGGGAAAAGAACTCCAACACTTTGGTTAAATCTTTGAAAATCCAACGTGTAATGGACTTTATCTCATCATTGGGTGCAATCATGTCGGGCACCATGATGGGCTTTAAGCCGGCCCAGTGAGCGGAACGGATACCATTTAAGGAATCTTCGATAGCGAAACACTCTTTGGGGTTAGCACCAAGCTCCTCACAGGCTTTCAGGTAAATGTCCGGCTGGGGCTTGGAGTGCTCAATCATATCTCCGGTAATAATCACAGAGAAGTATTCCCGAAGGCCTGTATTCTCCAGATGGGAGAGGACAGATTTCTTGCGGGAAGAGGATGCCAGACCGACGGACCAGCCATTTTCCTTCAAATACTCCAGAATTTCACGGACTCCTTTTTTGACAGGGAGTCCGTTTTCTTTAACATAAGCATGAAACCAGGCGGATGCTTCTTTTTTAAATTTGTCATAGGGGAATTCTTCACCCATGCGGTCCATAATCAGAGTTCGTGTGTCTGTGTCATTTAAGCCGATGCAGAGAGGGAAAATTTCTTCTACGCCGGTCATCCCATGGTTGGCGGCAACGGCTACCCAGCTGTCCATACACAGTTTTTCGGTGTCGAAAAGCACACCATCCATATCAAATATTACTGCTTTCATTATGAATACCTCGAAACTATAAATACTTTCTCATGGCTGCTTCTACCACATGGCCTACCAGTACGGAGGTGGTAACACTGCCTGCACCGCCGGGAACGGGGGTGATTGCCTCTACAATCTTCTCGGCTTCCTCATAATTTACATCACCACAAAGCTTGCCCTCTTCGTTTACATTGATACCTACATCGATAACGATTTGGCCTTCTCTTAAGTAAGAACCGTCTACAACTCCTGCTTTACCTGCTGCAACAATAACAATATCAGCCTCTTTAACAACGGAAGGCATATCCTTGGTGCGAGTGTGGCATACAGTGACGGTTGCATTTTTCTTAAGAAGCATCATGGCAGCAGGCTTGCCTACAACAAGGCTTCTGCCTACTACAACAGCTTTTTTGCCGGTGCAATCGATTCCGTAGTGGTCAAGAATCTCCATGCAACCCTGAGGGGTACAGGGAGGGAAGCCCTGTTCCTTGCCTGCAAATACGCCTGCCAGGGAGCCGTCAGTGATGCCGTCTACATCCTTGGCAAAATCCAGTGCATTGATAATTTTTTCCTCGTTTAAATGTTTGGGCAGAGGACGGAACAGCAGCACACCGTGAATATTATCGTTCTCATTCACCTGCTTGATAACGTCTAAAAGTGCCTCTTCGGTCACATCCTGAGGGAGAAGAAATTTCTCGTAAGCTACGCCAAGGGTCTCACATCTTTTGGTGGCACCTCGCTCGTAGGAAATATCATCCTCACGCTCACCTACTCGGATAATACCTAAGGTGGGGGTAATGCCCTTTTCATTCAATTTTGCAACATTTGCTTTGATTTTCTCATTCATTACAGCGGTAACTTCTTTACCTAATAACTGTCTAGCCATTATGTAGTCTCCTTTTTAAAATCTATTTTGTCTCAATAGGTCTAACATTTATATACAATTTATCAACGAAATCGTAATCCTTTTATTTCAAGCGCTCATTTACACTGTTGAAAACAGCATCTGCTTTGGCAGAGTAGGTAGCAATCATCTCGTTTGCTTCCGTGTTCAGGCTCTCTGCGTATTCGCGGTTTGCCATGGATTTGGTGTTGATGAACACGTTCAGGGAAGCACCCAATAATGCGGCTTTGCAAAATGCAGCGCCCACACCGGCATCGCTCAGGGCAATAATACTACCCTTTGCAGCAAATTCTTCGATGATATCAATTGCTTCGCAGCATTTTCTCATGATTTCCATGGGTACGGAACAGGCATCCTTCAGTACTATTTCCATCACACGTGCTTTCTCAGCCTTTTCTTCTTCTGTGTCTTTAGGCATGCCGTAGGCTTTGGACAGGGGTTCAAATACCTTAGCATCCTCCTCAACCAGACGAAGGAAATCCTTCTGCAGAGCGTCAGCCTTTTCCTTCAGGGCAATGATGTCGGCCTCCACGTCAGCATATTTTTTCTTGCCTACGGTAAGGCTTCCTACCATATTGCCCAGAGCGGTTCCCAGTGCACCAACCAGTGCAGAAGCACCGCCACCGCCGGGAACGGGAGCCTTGGTAGCCAGGATATCAACAAAATCTTCACAGGTGTAAGTAGTAAAATTCATGTTTTTTCTCCAATCATAAATATTTTATCTTAAATAATTCTTGTGGTCCACTGAGTCAAATCCCAGATGTCTGTTGCCAGTCCTTCGTAGAATTCGGGTTCGTGGCAAACCATGAGAATGCTTCCTTTATATGCTTTCAGAGCGCGCTTCAACTCGTCCTTGGCGTCCACATCCAGATGGTTGGTGGGCTCGTCCAGTACCAGTACATTGCTGGGACGGTTAATCAGCTTGCACAGGCGCACCTTGGCCTGTTCGCCACCGCTTAAGACCTTCACGCGGCTTTCGATGTGTTTGGTGGTCAGACCACATTTTGCAAGGGCGGTACGCACCTCGTACTGGGTAAATCCGGGGAATTCCTGCCAGATTTCATCAATACAGCTGTTGTCCTTGGAGCCGGACATTTCCTGTTCAAAATAGCCAAGTTCGATATAGTCGCCGGTTTCTGTGGAGCCGGAAATAGGCTTAATCTGTCCCAAAAGACTTTTTAATAAAGTAGTTTTACCGATTCCGTTAGCGCCGATGATGGCAATTTTCTGACCGCGTTCCATCAAAAGATTCATAGGGCGGGACAGGGGCTCGTCATAGCCAATAACCAAATCCGTAGCCTGGAACAGTACACGGCCGGGGGTACGGGACTCCTTGAAATTAAATTCAGGCTTGGGTTTCTCTGCCGCCAGTTCGATTACGTCCATCTTGTCCAGTTTTTTCTGACGGGACATAGCCATGTTTCGGGTGGAAACACGTGCCTTGTTGCGGGCCACAAAGTCCTTCAAATCAGCGATTTCCTTCTGCTGTTTGTTGTAGGCAGCTTCCAACTGAGCCTTCTTCATGGCGTATACTTCCTGGAACTTGTCGTAGTCGCCTACATAGCGGTTCAGCTCCTGATTGTCCATATGGTAAATCAAGTTGATAACGCTGTTTAAAAAGGGAATATCGTGGCTGATAAGAATAAAAGCATTTTCATACTCATTTAAGTAACGCTTCAACCATTCAATATGTTCCACATCAAGGTAGTTGGTAGGCTCATCCAAAAGAAGGATGTCAGGCTTTTCCAACAGAAGTTTGCCCAAAAGAACCTTGGTACGCTGACCGCCGGAAAGCTCGGTGACATCTCTGTCCAGACCGATTTCCGTAAGACCCAGAGCACGTCCTACTTCTTCTACCTTGGCATCTATCATATAGAAGTCATGCATGGTGAGCAGGTCCTGAATGGTGCCAAGCTCTTCCATGTAAACTTCCAATTCCTCGGGAGTAGCCTCACCCATTTTGTCGCAGATTTCATTCATCTGAGCTTCCATCTCGAATAAAAAGTCAAAAGCGGAGGCCAGAACCTGACGGATGGTCATGCCGCTTTCCAAAACAGTATGTTGGTCCAGATAGCCTACTCGTACATGCTTGGCCCACTCTACCTTACCTTCGTCGGGAGTCAGCTTGCCGGTGATGATATTCATAAAAGTGGATTTGCCTTCGCCGTTGGCTCCAATCAGTCCGATATGCTCACCGGGCAGCAGGCGGAAGGATACGTCATTGAAAATGGCGCGATCGCCAAATCCATGCGTTAAGTGTTCTACATTTAAAATACTCATAATTGTCCTCTTTCTAATATTTTGCAACTGAGAATATTATTCTAAGAATTGGGCCGAATGTCAAGGGGAAGAAAATATTTATATTTAGTTTATAGGAACTTAATTTGCATAAGCACGAAATATGTGTTATATTGAGGGCAGATATCGGTATTAAGTATAGAAAATAAAAAAATGGTAAACAATATTTGTCAGGAAAAATGTTTCATTTGTTTTAGGAGGAGATTATGAAGAAGTTAGTTGTATGTATGTTGATTGGTGCAATGGTTTTGGGTACCACTGCATGTGGTAACAAAAATACAGAGGAATCTAGTGTTGCGGAGAGTTCATCTGCTGTTGAGAGTTCTTCTGCAGCAGAAAGCACACAGGAGAGTGTTGCAGAGTCTTCTGAGGTGGTAGAGCCTGAGATTGCACCCGAAGAGGCAGGCGCATGGAGCGAGGAGATGGCAGGTCTTCGTGAGGCGGTAGTTACAGAGCTCGGTACGGATTATTGGCCTGCTATGGCAATTCCTGCAGAGATTTTGGAGGCAAACTTTGGTTTGACTTCTGATATGTATGTGGACTATATGGGTGAGATGCCTATGATGAGTGCTCATGTGGATACGCTGCTGATCGTAAAGGCTGCAGAGGGTCAGGAAGAGGCTGTAGAGCAGGCTTTGCAGGCATATCGTGATGTGCAGGCAGAGAACAGCATGCAGTACCCCATGAATCTGGGTAAGGTACAGGCTTCTGTAGTAGAGCGTATGGATAGCTATGTAGTGTTGGCACTCTTGGGTGGTGATACCATGGATGCGGAAGTTCAGGGTGGTGAAGAGGCTGTTATCAAGAAGTGCCAGGAGCACAATGAGAGAGCATTGAACGTAATTGCCCAGAAGCTTGGTGTTGAGAGATAATTTGGGTATGTTCTGCATTGTAAGACACAGATAATGCATCTTCGAGGAGGAAGAGCATGGTATTTAGCAGTGTTTTGTTTTTGTTTCGATTTTTACCGATATTTATGATGTTGTATTTTCTGGCTCCCGGCCGGGTAAAAAATCTGGTTCTCTTAATAGGGAGCCTGATTTTTTATGCCTGGGGGGAGCCTGTTTACGTTGTTTTGATGTTGTTTTCTACAGTGTCAGATTATATTCATGGAATATTGATAGGACCACGAAGGGGAACCAAGGCAGGTAAGGCGCTTTTGGTGTCTTCGGTTGTTATTAATTTATTGATGCTGGGATTTTTTAAGTATGCAGACTTTTTGATTCAGACCATTAATTCTATCGGGGGATGGGATATTCCTCTGCTTGAACTGGGATTACCTATCGGTATTTCCTTCTATACTTTCCAAACCATGTCATATACCATTGATGTGTATCGCGGAGAAGCCAAGGTGCAGAAAAATATCTTGGATTTTGCTGTGTTTGTCACCTTGTTTCCTCAGTTGATTGCAGGTCCTATTGTAAAGTATCGTCAGGTGCAGGATGAGCTGTATAACCGTAAGTTTAATATTTGTAACATCAGCTATGGTGCAAAACGTTTTGTGCTTGGACTGGCGAAAAAGGTACTTCTGGCTAATAATATGGGTCTCATCTGGACAACTGTGAAGGGCTATGATTATGGTGAGATGAGCATGTTTACGGCATGGATTGGCATTGCAGCTTATGCATTGCAGATATATTTTGATTTTGCAGGTTATTCCGATATGGCTATCGGCTTGGGTGCAGTGATGGGATTTAGTTTTCCGGAAAACTTTAATTATCCCTATATTTCCAAGTCTGTGACGGAGTTTTGGCGCAGATGGCATATGACTCTGAGCAGTTGGTTTAAGGAGTATGTGTATATTCCTTTGGGCGGTAATCGAAAAGGTCTTCCACGACAGATTCTGAATATCTTTATTGTCTGGATGCTGACGGGTATCTGGCATGGCGCAGGCTGGAATTTTGTGTTTTGGGGCTTGTGGTTTGCGGCATTCTTAATTATAGAGAAGATTTTCCTGAAAAAGTGGTTGAGCAAGTTGCCTGGAATCGTGGGGCATGCATATTGCCTTGTGGTAGTGCTGGCAAGCTGGGTTTTGTTTGAGTTGGAGTCTGTAACAGCCGTCGGTGGGTATCTGAGTTCGATGTTTGGTATGGGTAGTGGCTATCTTTGGGATAATAGGGCATTGTATCTTTGCAGAGAGAATTTTGTCTTGTTGATAATTGGTATTCTGGCGGCTACTCCGATTTTTGCGAAACCTGTAAAGCGTCTTCGTGAGAGTAAAGCAGGATACGCCATGGCATTATATTCCCTCGGAGAAAAGGTAATTCCTGCAGTGCTTTTGATATTGTCCATTGCATATGTGGTGGAGGCTTCCTATAATCCGTTTTTGTATTTTAGGTTTTAGGGGGATGGTGTGATGAGAATGAACAGGGATAAAATGCATGCTTTTTTGACCATTGGCGTTATTTGTGGTATACTGTTGGCGTTTACAGTAGCGGATTTTCTGAATGAGGACAGGCTTTATTCGGAGAAAGAGAAGCGAGTGCTGGCTGCCAAGCCGGAGCTATCGAAAGAAGCTTTGTTAGATGGAAGCTTTATGGAGGATTATGAGGCCTATGTCACGGATCAGTTTGTGGCAAGGGATAAGTGGATTGGTATGAAGACTTCTGTGGAGTTGGCCATGCAGAAGCAGGAGATTAATGGTGTTTATCTGTGTGATGATGATTATTTCATAGAGAAACATGAAGAGGCTGATTTTGCGCCGGAATTGGTGGAGGAGAAGCTTGCACTATTAGAGCCTTTGGTAGAGCAGTGGGATGCCAAGGTGATGCTGGTACCTACGGCAGACAATATTATGAAGAATCGTCTGCCGGATTATGCGGAATATTTTGATCAGTCAGCATTTTTGGAGACCGTGGCCGAGCGCGTGGGTGAAGATAATTATATCGATGTGTATTCCACACTTTTAGAGCATAGGGACGAGGAACTTTATTATCGTACAGATCATCATTGGAACAGTCTGGGTGCCTATTATGGTTATAAGGCATGGGAAGAGGCTATGGGGTATCAGGAATTGAATTATAATCCGGATTCCATGAAGACGGTGTCGGAAGATTTTTTGGGGACTTTGTATTCCAAGGTCAATATTGAGGTGAAGCCTGATACGATAAAATATTTTCCTTCCACGGATATTTTGCCCAAGACCGTTATATATGACATGTCAGTAAGGAAAGATTCTTATTATGAGGCAAAGCATTTGGATACCATGAACCAGTATGGATTTTTCCTGGATGACAATCATCCCTTTATTGAGATTGACACAGGTATTTCTAATGGAAAAACCTTGTTTCTCATCAAGGATTCCTATGCTAACTGCATGGTTCCATTGATGGCGCCGCAGTATGAGAAGATTTATGTGATTGATTTGCGTTATATGAATGGTCAGTTGTTCCCTTTTATGGAGAGTTACGAGCCGGAGGAAGGCATGGATGTACTGGTATTGTACAACTGTGTGCATTTTCTGGAAGAATTCAAATATTGGTAGGAATGTGTACCATATAGGTATAAGAGAAATTTTAGGAGAATTGCGGGAGCGGTTCGGAAGAAGGAGCGATTATGGCGAATCTTGGTATTCCCCAGAACACCATTGCGGTGTTGCAAAAATATGGTTTTAATTTTCAAAAGAAATTTGGACAGAACTTTTTGATAGATACAAATGTGCTGGATAAAATCATCTCTTCTGCAGAGATTACTAAAGATGATTGTGTATTGGAGATTGGTCCGGGTATCGGTACCATGACTCAGTATCTGGCGGAATCTGCCCGTGAGGTAGTGGCAGTGGAGATTGACAAGGCGCTGATTCCTATTTTGGAGGATACCCTGTCTGCCTATGATAACGTTACTGTTATCAATGAGGATATCCTGAAAGTTGATATTAACGCCATTGTTCAGGAAAGAAACGGAGGGCGCCCCATCAAAGTGGTGGCAAACCTCCCCTATTACATAACCACGCCCATTATTATGGGACTCTTTGAGCAGCATGTACCTCTTAAGAGCATCACTATCATGGTGCAAAAGGAGGTGGCAGATCGCATGCAGGTGGGACCCGGCACCAAAGATTACGGAGCGCTTTCCCTGGCTGTGCAATATTATGCGGAGCCCAAAATTGTGGCAAATGTGCCACCCAACTGCTTTATTCCCAGACCTAATGTGGGCAGTGCCGTAATCCGTCTGACCCGCTATGAGGAGCCCCCTGTGAAGGTAGAGGACGAGCACAAAATGTTTGCTCTCATCCGTGCTTCCTTTAACCAACGCCGCAAAACGTTGGTAAATGGTCTTGGAAACGCAGCAGGTCTCTCTGTCGCCAAGGACCAAGTAGCAGCAGCACTTGAGAAGATGGGACTTTCGCCCACTATCCGCGGGGAGGCGCTGACTTTGGAGCAGTTCGCGGAGCTGAGTAATTTGTTGTAAGGGATTTCTTATACGGATATTTAATTTGGCAAGATATGGTGGAAACACTATATCTTGTATTTTTTTGTGCCGGTTTCTTAAGATTTTGTATTTTTTTAGTCATTATTTTTGACATACTATGTCGACTATGATAAACTTAGGTAGTGAAAATGGGCTTATTGTCGATTGATTACGACTGAAATAGAAATGGGAGCGAATTGTTTTGGATAAGTTTGAATATAAAGTAAGGGCAGAGGAAATTAAGAATCTTATTGCGCAGGGTGACTATGCGCAGGCGGCAGAAATCGCAGATACCATTGACTGGCGCAGAGTGAAGAGTGTAATGATGCTCTGTACCATCAGCGATTTATATAAGATTAACAGACGGTATGAGGATGCCAGAGATATGTTGCTTTTGGCTTATGAGCGTCGTCCCGGCGGCAGAAATATCTGTTATTCTCTGTGTGAATTGTCTATCAAGACCGGTGAATTTGTACAGGCCATGGAGTATTATAAAGAGTTTGTACAGGTAGCGCCCAGAGATCCCGGACGTTATATTTTGCAGTACAAGCTTTATGAGGATCAGGACGTAAGCCTCGAGGAGCGTATTGAGGTTTTGGAAGAACTCAAGAAGCATGATTATCGCGAGAAGTGGGCTTATGAGCTTGCTTATTTGTACCATAGAGTGGGACTCGGAACCCGCTGTGTGGAAGAATGTGATGAGATGATTGTGTGGTTTAGTGAGGGTGATTATGTTATCAAGGCCATGGAGCTTAAGATGCTGCATCAGCCTTTGAGTCCTGAACAGCAGGAGGTATATGACCATCGTTTTGACCAGCCCGTGGAGGAGCCTGTGGCAGAGCAGCCGGAAGAGTCCGAAGAGGTTGATGGACAGACAAGAGAATTTGGTGCTGTGGCTGACGAAGATATGGTCAGTGGTGATACACAGATTTACTGCCCCATCCGTGACGAGGATTTGGAGCAGGTTAATTACGCGGAAGACGGCTATGCGGAGGAAGAGGAAGCTCAGGAGGAAACTTTCTGGGAGGAAAATGAAATCGCAGAGGAGCCGGATGAGCTGGACATTCAAGTAAAGACTATGGATGTGAGCCAGTATAATACCATGAATTTGCAGGCAGAACTGGCAGAAGGATTGAGAGAGCTTCTTGCAGAGGAATATCAGGAGCAGGAGGCAGAAGTGCAGCAGGAAGAATTTCTTGCGGAAGAGTCTTTGGTAGAAGAGATGTCTGTGGAGGAACCGGAAGAAGAGGTGCCGGCAGCAGAAGAGCAGGAATCCGTGGAGATTGAGGACCCTGTAATGCGTTCCATCATGGAGCCTATGATCGGGACAGATACAGAGTCTTTGGATTATCCTGAGATAGACGAAGTAAATGAGGAAGATTTAGAGCCTGAACCGGAACAGATGGAGGCTTCAGAAGTATTCTTTGGCGAGACCGGAGAGATTGAGCTGGAGGAGATTCTCAAGCAGGAACGGACTGTTGATGAGATTAAAAGAGCGGCTTCTGAGATGGCACGGGCAGAACAGATGGTGATTGAGCATGTTGTGTCTTCACCTGTACGTGCATCGCAGGCAAATGCCCATATGACAGTGGTAGAGCCTCCCAAGGAGCTGGCACATGTGCTTTCCCAGGAAGCAGACGGACAGATTAGTCTTGTTGTTCCTGAGAAGGAGCATGTGGAGAAGCAGATTACCGGTCAGATGAATATTGAGGATATTCTGGCTGAGTGGGAGCGCTGGAAGAAGGAAAACGAAGCCAAGAATAAAGAAGAGGTGCGCCAGCGTGTGCTCCAACAGACAGGTAACATGTTTACGGAGTTTGATATGGCTGTTCGTGATGGTCTTTTGGAGCAGCTTGAAAAGAGTGCAAATGAGCCCGACGAAGTTGTGGTTGAAGATGTCATAACCGAGGCCGATGAGGTAGAGGAACTGGCTGAAGTTGTTGAGGAGACCGGGGCCGAGGAGATGTCTGAGGAAATTGTCTCTGAAGAAACAGAGGAGGATGTTCGTGAATTTGTAATGATTAGTGAGCATCCGGCAGAACCTGTACAGGAGGAAGTGTTCGAGGAGGAAGTATTTGAAGAAGAGTCTTTCACAGAGACTTCTGAGGGCGAATATGTAGATGAGACTGCCGAATATGCAGAAGAAACTACAGAGTTTGCAGAGGAATATGTAGAGGGTACAGATGAGGTAGCTGCAGAAATTGGGCAGGAAGCTGAGTCTGAGGAATATCAGGAAGAAGTTGCCGAGGAGATTTTAGATGCTGTTTCGGAAGAAATGGTGGAGGAGCCGGATGCGGTAGAAGAGACAGTAGCGGAAGTAGCAGAGAGTCAGCAGGCTTCCGATCAGGTGGCGGCCGCAGCAGTTCGTCCTATGTCTCCTGAGGAATGTGCACTTTATAATGAGTATATTCAGCATGAGTCCACTCAGGAACAGATTGTGCGTGCTGTGGATAGTATTACTTTAGCTGCTTATACAGGCAATGTGATTATCACGGGCGAAGCCGGAATCGATGTTTTGGAGCTGGCTAAGAGTATGATTCGCGAGGTACAGTCCATGGATAATAATTTCTCCGGAAAGGTTGCTAAGATTTCCGGACAGGGACTGAATCGCAAAAATGTAGCGGATACGCTGAATCAGCTGCAAAACGGTGCTTTGATTATTCAGAATGCCTGTGATCTGGATGATAAAACTGCTCAGGATTTGAATAAGGCATTGCAGAATGAGAACCTTGGTATTGTGGTTGTCATGACGGATGATGTGAAAATCATGAATCGCTTCCTGACAGACAAGCAGTATTTGTTGGATGTGTTTACATCAAGAGTGGATGTAAAAGCGCTTACTACTAAAATGTTGGTAGAATATGGGGAAAATTACGCCAAGGAACAGGAGTATTCCATTGATGAATTGGGCCGTTTGGCGTTGCATACCAGCATTGAGAACCGTCAGACTTTGGAGCATGCAGTGACTACCACTGAGGTTCAGGAGATAGTTAACAATGCGATTCGTCGTGCGAACCGTAAGACCATGGGGCATTTCTTTAGCATTCTGTTGGCGAAGCGTTATGATGAAGAAGATATGATTATCATTACCGAAAAAGATTTTGTATAAATCAAATTGGAGGAATGGATATGAGAGAGAAGGTTTTCGTTTCAGAGGCAGATCAGTATCTGTTTGCGCAGGGTACACACTATGATATTTATAAGAAGCTGGGTGCGCATTTGTCCACAGAGAATGGCAAAAAGGGTGTATATTTTGCGGTGTGGGCACCTAATGCAGAAGCCGTCCATGTAGTGGGGAATTTTAACGGATGGGTAGAAGATGCTCATCCCATGGAGCTTTTGGGTCCGGGAGGTATCTGGGGACTTTTTGTACCGGGAATCGGTGAGGGAGAGCTATACAAGTTTTTGATTACTGCCAAGGATGGCAGAAAGCTTTACAAGGCAGATCCTTTTGCCAATTATGCGGAGTATCGTCCCGGAACAGCATCCATTGTAACGGATTTGGAGGGCTTTGCCTGGAAGGATCAGAAATGGATGGAGGAGCGTGACAAAAAGGACTGGAATAAGGAGCCCATGGCTATTTATGAGTGTCACATCGGTTCCTTTATGAAGCATCCCAACAATGGAACCGAGGAAGGCTTCTACAATTATAAGGAATTTGCAAAGCGTATTGTGGAATATATGAAGGAGATGAAGTATACCCATGTGGAGCTTATGGGTATTGCAGAGCATCCCTTCGATGGTTCCTGGGGATATCAGGTGACCGGTTATTATGCACCGACCTCCCGTTATGGAACCCCTAAGGATTTTATGTATCTGGTAAATGAGTTGCACAAGGCAGGTGTGGGTGTGATTCTGGACTGGGTGCCTGCACATTTTGCAACAGATGCCCATGGTCTGGGTGAGTTTGACGGAACCTGTATTTTTGAGCATCCCGACCCTCGCAGGGGCGAGCATCCTGACTGGGGAACCAAGATTTTCAATTATGGCAAGACAGAAGTGAAGAATTTCCTGATTGCCAATGCGTTGTTCTGGCTGAAGGAGTTCCATGTGGACGGAATTCGAGTGGATGCAGTGGCTTCCATGCTGTATTTGGATTACGGCAAGCAGGATGGCCAGTGGCTGCCCAATGAGGACGGTGGTAACAAGAATTACGAGGCGATTGAATTCTTCAAACATATGAATTCCGTGGTTCGCGGAACCTATCCCGGTTTCCTCACCATTGCAGAGGAATCTACCGCATGGCCTGATGTAACCGGAGATATCGGAACAGACAGCCTGGGCTTCACATTCAAGTGGAACATGGGCTGGATGCATGATTTCTGTGAATATATGAAGTTAGACCCTGTTTACCGCAAGGGCAATCATTATGCCATGAGCTTTGCCATGAGCTATAATGAGAGCGAGAATTATATTTTACCTCTGTCTCATGATGAGGTAGTTCACCTGAAGTGTTCCATGGTAAACAAGATGCCCGGTTATATGGTGGATAAATATGCCAATCTTCGCGCCGGTTATGCCTATATGTTTGGTCACTGTGGCAAGAAGCTTTTGTTCATGGGTCAGGATTTTGGACAGGAGAGAGAGTGGAGCGAAGCGAGAGAGCTGGATTGGTTCCTTCTTGGCGAGAAGAGTAATAAGGGAATGCATGAGTGGGTGAAGGAGCTTCTTAAGATTTATCGTAAGTATCCTGCCATGTATGAGTTTGATAACAGCTGGGACGGTTTTGAATGGATGAACGCCGACGATAAGGACAGGAGTATTTATTCCTTCGTTCGTAAAGCATCCAACGGCAAGAACAGCCTGCTCTTTATCATGAATATGACACCTATCAAGTGGGAGGGCTATCAGGTGCCCGTGCCCAAGAAGAAAAAGTATAAGCTGCTGGCGAACAGCGATGAGGAGCGGTTTGGCGGCTGGGGCAATGAGCTTCCTGCGGAAATCAGTGCTGTGAAGGAGCCCTGCCATTATCAGGAGTATTCCATCAAGCTGGATTTGCCGCCCTACTGTGCAGCAGTGTATGTTTTCTAAAATGAAATAAGTTGGTTTTGTGCCGCAATCTCTGAGAAATCGGGGGTTGCGGTTTTTGCGTACAAGAGACATGTTGCTGTGGCGACCGTACTCGGCGCGTGAGTCTGCAAGCGGACGCTTGGTTCAAGAGGTAATATATGCCGATTCGGATAACATTTAATTATTTCGCATTTTTATCCTACGTTTATATGTTTTTTTGTAATTATTCTTATTGTTAATATGTACATATAGGATAAAAACGCCTGTAGAAGAACATTTTATCTGAGAAATACTAGTCAAAATATTAATTTACCCTTCTAAAAGTAGGATAAAATCATATGTTTTAGCTTGTTTTATCTGATATGCTTACAAATATCTATAGAAAACAGTTTCATATCCTGATTGAGTTCCTATTCATATCTAAATTTCCTGTTGATTGTCAATACATGTATCCAATGATAGAATTTTATTAGACCATAATTTGTAGTAGGGAGAGGGGAAAGCATATGCTTGACAAGGAAAAGGTAGGGCGGGCAATTGCCAGACAGCGCAAAGTGAAGGGTTTGACCCAGAAGCAGCTTGCAGATTTATTGAATATTTCATATCAGGCAGTCTCCAGGTGGGAGCACGGACTCAGTTTGCCGTCGTTGGATATGATTTATGATATTGCCAAGACGTTAGATACAACGGTTGATTTCCTGTTGAATGGATTTGCAGAGGAAAGAAAAATTATCAGTTATATGGACGGTGGTTTGGATGTTCACAGACTTGGAATGATTAAAAACAGAATTGGCGACTTGATTTCCAAGGATGACAGGCTGGTTCATACAATGTATGGCGATCCGGTATTTTGTAAAATGGATACTTCGGGGATGGAGGAGCCGGTGTATGTATTTGCCAATCATGTTCCCGGTTCCAAGGAACGGTTTGCCATGGAAAACGGATATGACAGAGAAATTTGTCTGGATTTGATAGCCAGTGCCGTCAACAATCTTATGCGTTTTGGCGTGAAACCATTGATTTTGCAGGCGAATATGGTCTGTGGCAATAATGATGGCGGGCAGATTCTGTTGATGGCTGAGATTTTTAAGGAATTTTGCGAAAATCATGGGATGATATTTGCTGGGTTTGAGATAGCAGGCCAGGCGGTGAATTATCAGCCAAGCGAGTATAAAATTGGTGCTTTGGTTATCGGTGTTGTGGATAGACACAAGATTATTACAGGAAGTAACATAACGGAGGGAGATGTTCTTATCGGTCTGCACACGGAAGGGATATCTTCCATAAGTTATCCTTTTATTAAGGTCATGCTTGACAGAAGACCTGATTTAATGGGGGCCAAAATCAATGAGCAAACCGCCTTTGTGGATGAGATGATGAAACCCAATGCAGCATACCTGAAGGTGATGAGTGAGTTGAATGAGCAGAATCTGATACATGGTGCTTTCGGGATTAACCGTTCGTTGTTTAACCGCAGATGTTATGCCACAATGCCTAAGGGACTTGGCGCAAGTATCTCTATTTCGCAGATTCCGATTTCGCCCTTATATAAATATATTTATGATTTAAATATGATGGACAGGGAATGTTTCTTAGACGACTTTACCTTGGGTATTGGTATGGTTTTGGCAGTACCTGAGGAGCGTAGTGATGAGGCAAGGCGGATTATCGAAAAATATCATAAGTGTTATGTCATCGGAAAGATTAAAAAAGATGATGAGTATCCTGATGCCATGGTATGGATGGAGGGAACGGTAAAATGGTAAAAGCAGGTCTGCGAAATGGCTATATGTTACTATTTTTTGTAATATGTTCATTTATTTTGAATGCAATTGTTATTGCGGGAAATGATTTGATTGCCGGGGCTACAGATTCTATGTTGGCAGGACAGCCGGTTTATTTTAAGGAGTATATGATTCCTTTGCTGTGTATGGTTATAACGGGGGCTGTGGTGGCGTATTTGAAGAGCATTTCCGGAAGTCAATACAGTGCAGTGATACAGAGAGAGGTGCGTATATCATTGGGTAAGCACTTGGTCAAGTTACCCTTTTCCTATTTTGATGAAAAGGGAACCGGAAGCATTATGACCAGGCTGATGTCTGATATGGAGGAAATGAAGCGTTTTTTTTCCGAGATACTTCCGGAACTTCTTGTGAACATTGTCACGGTTCTGACGGCTACAGTGTATCTGGCTGAAATGGATGTGCGACTGATATTGCTCTTGTTTGCCTGTTATCCTGTTATGTTGGTGGTGGCAGATAAGTTATCCAAAAAGCTGGCAAGTCTTGCAAAGAAATTGCGCAGTTACATGGATGAGCGCACAGAACTGGCCTATGATGCCATTCAGGGAATGGTAGTGGGCAGAAGCTATAATCTTTATGAGTGGCATAAGCAAAAAATGGATACTGTTATTGACAATATGGTGGCGCAGGCATGCAAAAGTACGCGCATATCTTCTCTGGCGTGGACTCTTAGGAATCTGATTACCACCATTCCGGTAATTATTTGTTATATCTTTGCCTTGTATGAAGTCAGGCAGGGGCAGATTACTGTGGGGCAGCTGGTTGCCTTTACTGTAATTTTGAGTAGAATTTTGTATCCCATCAGTGGTATTGTTTTCTGTGCCAATGACATTCGCGAGGTGGGAGTTTCTTTAAAAAGGATTCAAGAAATCTATGAGCAACAGGAAGAGAAGGCCGGAGGTCATATAGAGGGTAAGCCTGAAAATAGCGAGAATATCCCTGTTATTGAGTGGCAGGACGTTCGCTTCGCTTATGATGATAGGGGGGAGCATCCGGTTTTAAAAGGAATGAGCTTTTCGATTGAGACAGGAAAGCAGACAGCTTTTGTGGGAGGTTCCGGAGAGGGAAAAACG
The DNA here is from genome assembly GCA_015056885.1 of Lachnospiraceae bacterium. Lineage (GTDB taxonomy): Bacteria > Bacillota > Clostridia > Lachnospirales > Lachnospiraceae > Acetatifactor. Next base: position 21,510 of record SVFL01000015.1, on the reverse strand, counting down.
ACTATTTTTAAGCTTCTTTGTGGATTTTATGAGAAGGGAGCGGGGGAGTACAAGCTTTTTGGACATGCTTTTGAGGATTGGAAGCTGGAGGCGGCAAGGAATTGTTTTTCGGAGGTTTCCCAGAATGTATTTTTGTTGCCGGATACTATCAGGCAGAACGTGGCGTGTGGAAAAGAAAATGCTACAGATGAGGAGATTATTCAGGCTTGCAAAAATGCAAATATCCATGATTTTATCATAGAGCTGCCAGAAGGGTATGGTACTCTTGTGGGCGAGCGGGGTGTGCGTCTCTCCGGTGGACAAAGACAGCGGATTTCCATTGCGAGAGCATTTTTAAAGGATGCACCCATACTTCTTTTGGACGAGCCCACGGCATCTGTTGACACAGAATCCGAGGAGAAAATTCAGGAGGCAATTGACAGGGTGGCGAAGGGTAAAACCATGATTATAATAGCGCACAGGCTTTCTACTATCAAAAATTCTCACAAAATCTATGTGGTAAATGGTGGCCGGATTGTGGAAGCAGGCTGCCATGAGGAGCTTATGGAGAAGCAGGGCTTCTATGCAAAGATGTATGCAAAAGGGTAAGGAGTTGTCAGGGAATGTTTAAAACGTTTATTCGGTTTATGAAGCTGATGGGGAACAGACTTCCCATTTACATAGGGGCAATCTGTCTTTCGGCCATTGGTGAAGCGGTGCGTAGAATAGCCAATTCTTATTTGATTAAAAATATTGTAACAGTAGCGCAGACAGGGACAGATCAGTCTGTTTGGGGTCTTGTTTTAGGCAATTTTGCGGCATTGGTATTTGGCCTTTTTTTGTGGCGTTTTGGAATTATACATTATAATATTGAAGGCAGAACCGGAGCCGGAAAGGTGGAAAAGCTTGTGTTTTCAAAGGCTATGCGTTTGCCCATGTCCTATTATGAAAGAAATCACAGCAGTGATTTTATGTCCAAATTGATTTTTGATGTGCAGAAGGCTTCGGATATTTATACTTCGAGGCTTCGCAGGCTGCTTTCTGCTATAATTTGTACCATAATGTATCTTGTGCCTATGTTGTATTTCAGCTGGGAGCTTACACTTTGTCTGATTATGTTGAGTCTTGTGGCATTTGGGGTGAACAGTATTTTTGCGAAACCTATGAAGAACGCAGGCAGACAGTTTTCGGACAAAAATGGTGGAGTGTTGGAGAAGCTGACAGGTATTTTGTCTGGTATGGAGCTAATTAAGATTTTCCCGGTGACACCAAGGTTGATGTCGGAATATGAGAGGGTTAATAAGGAGTGTTATAAGGCAGGAAAACATACAAACCGGTTGTCGGCAGGCTTAGAAGGTCTGAATAATATGTTTGATTTGATAGGCACATTGGTATTTCTGGGGCTGGGAATATGGTTTGTGTCACTGGAGCGGATTGCTCTTGGTGAGCTGACAGCGTTGTATGCATTGTATGGGTCTTTTCGTAATGTTTTCTCAGAAATAGGGTTGTATTTTCCTCAGATGATGAACTGTGTTGCCAATGCGGAGAAGGTTTTTGAGTTTCTTGATATGGAAGAAGAGCCGCAGCAGTGGGAGTATGAGTCCTGTGAGGAGGGGGCATCGAAGCCGGCGGATGAAGATGATGCAATTTCTGTGGAAAATATAAGCTTTGGGTATAATGAGGCTAGGCTGGTTTTGGATAATTTTTCTATGAAGGTGAAAAAGGGAAGTTTTACCGCTGTTGTAGGTGAGTCCGGTTGTGGTAAAAGTACTCTTGCTAAGCTTTTGTTAGGCTTCTATCCTGTGGAAAAGGGCGGCATGATGGTGGCCGGCAGAAGTTATTCGGAACTTTCATTAAAGGAGGTCCGGGAGCAAATTTCCTATGTGCCCCAGGAGCCTTATTTGTACGAAACAACCATTGCAGAAAATATTTCCTGTGGGCGAAAGGTTGAACGGGATAAGGTGATTGCTGCGGCAAGGGCTGCCAATGCTCATGATTTTATTACAAAGCTTCCTGACGGATATGACACAGTGTTGGGGGAGCGTGGAAATACCTTGTCCGGTGGTGAGAGGCAGCGTATAGCGATTGCTCGGGCGATTATCAGGGACACTCCGATTATTGTGATGGACGAGGCTACCTCTGCTCTTGATAATGAGTCGGAGTTCCTTGTGCAGGCTGCCATAAAGGCATTGAAGGGTGGCAGAACCATACTGATGATTGCTCATAGACCAAGCAGTATTGCGGCAGCAGATGAGGTGATTAGGGTAGGGTGATGTGGGAATGTCTAGGTATCGGTTAAGAAAAAATCATTTTCCTCCGAAATAAAAGGTAAGTGTTAAAAGCACTTGCCTTTTATTAATGGCTTCTATTGTGGTGTAAATACATATAAAAAGATTGCGATTTCATCAAACAAGATACAAGGAGAATCCTATGAATATATCCTTCCAGAATCAGAATAATTCAAAACAGGTAGCCGGTATTTATCAGGGGGAGCACACAGAGGCTGGTCGCGCGGCATATGTGCAGGATAAAGCGGTGCGCAATCCGGGCGGTGCAGTGAATGTGGACTTTAGCGATAAAAGTTTCCGGATTCCCGGAGCTTTGGATGAGTTGCGGGAAGGCAAGGAAAAGAGCAAGACTTTTGCCGAGCTTCAGCAGGAGGCTTCCTTTGCAGATGTGGGAATTACCCAGGATTATATGACATTGATGTCACATACTATGTCGGATGAAGATTACAGGAAGATGTCTGAGGAAGGGTTTGATTTTTCCTCCATGAATCCGGAAGAAGCGGTTACCATTGTGGATAAAATCAAAGCGGAACTGGCTCGCAGTGGACAACATATCGCAGGTTATACCGATGATTTGGATGTGGAGACATTGGCAGCAGCTGTGGGAAGTGATTCTTTGGCGAGAGCTATTTCGGATAGCTTTCAGGCAGCAGATGTGCCTATGACTGCAGAGAATGCGGCAGAAGTAGGCAAGGCGTGGGCTATGGCTTCTGAGTTAAGTATGCCCACAGAGGGTACTTATCAGTACATGGTAGACAATGAGTTAGAGCCTGAAATTGCGAAATTTTATCTGGCGCAGAACAGTGGTGCGGATGCAGCAGCCGGTCGAGGTGCGCAGGCAGTGAAAGAATATCCTGTGGATGAGCAGTTGCAAAAGCAGATTGATCAGGTGTTAGAGCAGGCCGGCTATGAGATAAATGAAGAGAATCGCAGTGCGGCACAGTGGCTTCTTGCCCGCAGACTGCCTCTTACAGAAGAGAGTTTAAATCGCCTGAATCAGTTGAAACAGGCAGTTGTGCCTGTCAGTGAGGAGGCTTTTGTACAGGCGGTTACCATGGCGGTGACAGAGGGCAAGTCCCCTATTTATGGTAATTTGGTTATGGATTCCGAGCAGCGTAATCTCTATGAGAAGGCTGTGGAGGTTATGAATAAATGGCTGGGCGAAGATGAAGCTCTGATTAATGTGGCGGATATTACAGCCCGCAAGCAGTTGGAGGAAATTCGTCTGCGTATGACAGCAGAAGTGAATGTAAAGCTGCTAAAGAGCGGTTTTGCCATTGATACCGCGCCCATGGAGGAGTTGATTACCGCTCTTCGTGAAGCGGAGACAGCCGTGGCAGAAAGTTTGTTTGCAGATGATGCAGAGGCGGTTTCCAAGTATCAGAACTGGACTCAGACCAATCGTGTGATGAGTGAACTGCCTGCTCTTCCGGTTCAGCTTTTGGGTATGGTGAGAATTGATGTTGCAGAAGGCACGGTTTTGTCTCATTTTCATGCAGAAGGTGTTGCTCTGCAGCAGACCTATATTAAGGCTGGCGAGAGTTATGAGGCTTTGATGACTAGTCCCCGGACAGATTTGGGAGACAATATTAACAAGGCTTTCAGTAATGCGGAGGAGCTTGTGCGTGAGCTGGGAATGGAGCCTACAGAGGCCAATCAGCGAATTGTGCGTATTCTCGGCTACAATCAAATGGAGATTACGGAGGAGAACTTCAACCGCGTGAAGGAAGCGGACGCTCAGGTGCGCAATCTTATCGAGAAGATGACTCCTGCGGCTACACTCCGCATGATTAGGGACGGTGTCAATCCTTTGGAGGAAAGCTTTGCACATTTGAATGCTTATTTTGACAGTCTTCCTCAGGAGTATCTGGAGGAGGCCGAGAAGTACAGCCATTATCTGTATGGATTGGAGAAAAATAAAGAGATTACAGAGGCGGAGATCGAGGCCTATATCGGCGTGCATCGTCTGCTTCATCAGATTCAGAAAAAGGATGGTGCGGCCATTGGTTCTGTAGTGAACAGTCAGGCCGAATTACAGTTTGCGAATCTTCTGTCTGCAGTGCGAAGCGATAAGTTCAAGCATATGGATGTGCGTGCCACGGACGAGCTGGGCGTGCTCAAGGAATTGGTGAAAAAGGGAGAGAATGCATCCATTTCCGAGCAGATTATGCAAGGTTATGAGAAGGAGCAGTTAAAGCAACTTCGGGAGCTTGTTCGGATGGAGGAGGCGGTACCTGCTATGTTGCAGAGAGGTGAAATTCCTGTTACTGCAGAGAATTTACTGGCAGCACAGGCTCTTGTGCAAGGAAAGACAAATCCTTTTAAGACTCTGAGGGAAAAGGTAGAGGAGCTTGGGCATGGCGAGAAAGTCGTGGCTGAGAATTCTATCGAAGAAGCATTGCAGGAGACAGTACGTGAGACTGTGCAACCGGAAAATCTGTGGGAGCAGATTGAGAATCCGGCAGAGTTTCGTGAAAATTATGTTCAGACGGTGGGAGAACTTCAGGCTCAGGCAGAGAAACTTACTTTTACGGTTGCAGAGACCAGCCTGGATGTGAAACTGATGCAGAGCAGCTATGTACAGCTTGGCATTATGGGGCAGTTGTCACGCAGTCAGGAGTATTTCCTGCCCATGGATATGGGTGAGACGACTGCTTTGGTGCATTTGACCATTGAGAGCGGTACAAAGCAAAAGGGTGAGATTGCCATCGCTGTGGATATGGGTGAAGATACCCATATGGAGGCCCATCTTCGGGTACAAAATGGCCGTGTGGACGGATATCTTGTAGGAAAAACATCTTTTGAGGTTACGAAATTGCAGGAAGCGTCCGATATATTTAGTAACTTGATAAACGAAAATACTTCCATGGAGTTGGAAGTTACATCTTTACCTGTGGTAAGCAGAGGAAACACAAATTGGACAGGGACGTCGGATATTAACAGCCAGGAGAAATTAAACGCTCCGGACAATGGAATGCTGTATCGTGTTGCGAAAATCTTTTTACAGGCAATAAGATAAAAGTAAGAAGAAAAGCGAGGTATTTCTATGAGAATTAATTATAACGTATCTGCGATGCTGTCCAACAATGCACTTGCTAACAATGATTCTTTGTTGGCAAAGTCCATGGAGAGACTTTCCTCCGGTCTGAAGATTAATCATGCGAAGGATAATCCTGCCGGTCTGGCTATGGCAAAGAGAATGAATGCCCAGATTAAGGGTTTGGCCGTTGCGAATCAGAATGCCGGAGACGGTGTTTCTGTTATTGAAACTGCAGACGGTGCGTTGACTGAGGTTGCAGATATGCTCCAGAGAATGAATGAGTTGTCAGTGAAGGCTGCCAACGGTACCATGACTGAAGAGGATAGAGCAACTATTCAGGAAGAAATTGCCCAGCTTAAGGAGGAAATCACCAGAATTTCTGAGACCACTGAATTTAATGGTCAGAAGTTGTTGAACGGTGAGTTTACTTCCAAAGGATTTACCAACAATAATGACGTTAAGGTGAATTCCTACAGCACGGATGTTGTCACCAATATTTATATGCTGGACAGCCTTTCTGTCAGCACTAATGCAGAAGGTGAGCCGGAGGTAAGTGTGGCGTTGGGAGAGAATTTTCCTACCGATTGTGAAGCGGAGATCAAGGATAATCTGGTAACCATTAAAAACAGTGACGGCTTTGAACTTACTTTGGAAGTTCCTGAGGGTAACGGTACCTACAGTGATTTGGAGATTGATGTAACCGGTATCGGCTCCATGCGTTTGCAGGTAGGTTCCAACGAGGGACAGATACTTGAGGTAGAGATTCCTGCAGTGACTTTGCAGAATATGGGGATTGAAGACATTAACGTAAGCACAAAAGAAGGTGCCGATGATGCTATTGAGCGTATAGATGGCGCAATTCAGTATGTTTCCAGTGTTCGTGGTAAGCTTGGTGCTTATCAGAATCGCCTGGAGTCCACGGAGAATAGTCTGGATATTACCAGCGAGAATATGACAGCTGCTTATTCCAGAATCATGGATGTGGATATGGCCGAGGAGATGACCCAGTACACCACCGCACAGGTGCTTACGCAGGCCGGTACGTCTATGTTGGCTCAGGCCAATGAGAGACCTTCCCAGATTTTGCAGCTTCTGCAGTAGTCTGATTGATAGGGAAAAGAGGCGGATTGCATGACGAAGGAAAAAATTCAGCAATATACTTTGCGCATTGCCCGGGCAAATTCCACTGATACGATTGTGATTTTGTATGAGATGTTGTTAGATTATGTGGATGATGCAGAAAATGCCCTTAAATTAAAAGACGAGACAGCTCTGGCAGATGCTGTGCGCAAAGCCAGAGGATGCCTCAATGAGTTGTTGCAGTCTTTGAATATGGATTACGAAATTGCGGGCAATTTAAAACAGCTATATATGTTTTGTCTGCGAAAGCTGGTTCATACTCAGGCAGGACATGAGGAGGCTCCCGATGAGATTCGCCGGGTAATTGCACCTTTGAGAGATGCCTTTGAAGAGATTGCGAAGTTCAATCAAAATGGTCCTGTCATGGGAAATTCCCAGACGGTGTATGCCGGTCTGACCTATGGACGTAATACATTAACCGAAAACATGACTGACCAGGGTGCGAATCGGGGAATGCGTGTATAGTGATTCGGTTTGATATGCCTGTTGTGCTTCTGCGAGAGAAGTCAGGTGTTCATAGCGTTTTTGCAGAGCATTAATTTCATAGATGTAACTATCGATTAAGTCCGTTTCCAGGGCGTTGTTGAAACCCGCGTAGGCTATTTCCAGAGCCTGCCGGGTTTTTTCTATGGAATCGTTGATATTTAAGGTGGTCAGCTCTTCCTCCACCGGAAGTACAGTGTTTACACTTTGCTTATAAAAAATTTTCATTTACATACTCCTGTCCCAATATAGGTTATTTAGTAGGTTTTTATCAGTATAGACCTATAAAATGTAAAATATACCAAAAGCGGAATTTTTAAGAAAATCCTTCATAAACTGTAAGGATTTCCTGTTATGGATGAAAATTATGGAGAAAGTAATGGAAAACGGAATTGGAATGGTGTTGATTGCAGTGGCCTGTGTAGTGGTGCTTTTGATTGGGGTGATGAAACAGAAGATGGAGTGGCTTCTTAATGTGGCTATGCGCAGTATTCTGGGAACCATAGCCATGTATTTTGTAAATTCTATGCTTGCATCTGCCGGAATTGCCTTGGGAATCGGTATCAATCCGGTGACTATTTTGACATGCGGAATCCTTGGATTTCCAGGCTTTTTGGGACTTTACGGACTGGGAATTTATAAAGTCTTATAAAAAATTACCAAAAATGATATTTTTAAATTTTAGTACTTGCCTTGGCTGAAAATTGTGCTATAATGACCTTACTTCGAAATTTCAAAGTCTGTTTTTCTTATGGGACATGTTCGTCCCGGTATTCAACTTTTTAAAATTTGTAAAGGAGATGGTAGATTGGTGGTGCTATGCGCATCTCTTTGTATAGCCTGTTTGTTTGATTATACAAAGAGGAAGATTCCAAATCTGTTTCAGGTGTTTATTTTGGCATTGGGAATGATGAGGAGTGTTCATATCGGTGGTTGGGAGCGACTGGTGTTGTACCTGCTCTCGACTGTAGGAGTATTGGTTGTGTTATACCCGCTTTTTCGAATAGGAGGTCTTGGAGCGGGAGATGTGAAGCTTTTAAGTGTTTGTTCGGGATACTTTTCTGTGTCTCAGGTCTTTATGTTTCTGTTTTATTCTATGCTGATATCGGCATTATTTTCATTGGTTTTATTGTTAAAGGAGCGCAACATAAGGGAGCGGGCAGTGTATTTTGTGGAATATTGCACTGAAGTTGCAAGAAGCGGCAGGTGGCAGCTTTATCTGCCGGAGGTCTGCGGAAAACGGTTCAAGGGTGTGTGCATGTCCGGTCCAATCCTGTGTAGCGTATTGTTGGGGCTGGGAGGATTGTATTGAGTATGAGTGAGAAGAGAGAGCCTGTTTTGGTGCTGTGCGACAGAGAAGAAGAATATGCACAGCTGATGACAGAATTTATAAGAACACATAAGGATGTACCTTGGAAAGTGCGTACCTACACGGATGTGGAGGAGCTTATGCACCGGGAGCAGGACAGTTCCATTGACGTGATGGCTGTGTCGGAGAGAACTTATCAGGAGAAGTTGTCTGCTCTTCGCCCGGCCCGTACAGTGATTTTGAATGAAAGTGGATTAAAACAATGGGAGGGATTTGTGTGTGTGGATAAGTATCAGCAGGCCCAAAATGTATTACAGAGTCTGTTGGAGGTCTATCTGGAGATTGCGGATTTTGTGTTGCCGGGAGTAAAGCGTTCCGATAAGGTGCGTTTTGTAGGTTTGTATTCTCCGGTGAGACGGTGCAGGCAGACTACCTTTGCCCTGACTTTGGCGCAAATGCTGGCGGCAAATCATAGGACGCTTTATTTGAATTTCGAACATTATGTGGGGATATCGGAGTTGGGAGCTCAGGCTGGAGGCCGGGATTTGGCGGATTTGTTGTATTTTCTGATGGCGGATGATGCGAAATTCAAGATTCGACTACAGACAATTGTGAGACAGGTGGGCAATCTGGATTATGTGCCTCCTATGAAGTCCGGACAGAATCTGTTGTCCATACAGCCCAAGGAGTGGACGAAGTTGCTACAGCGGATTGCACAACTGGGAGAGTATGAAATAGTGATTCTTGACTTGAGTGAAAGTATGCAGGGGCTGTTTGATTTGTTACGTATTTGCGACAAGGTTTTCACACTGACGGGGGAGGATCGGGTTGCCCAGGGGAAACTTGCGGAATATGAACAAATTCTTGCTTCTTACGAATACAAGGATGTGCTGGAGAAAACCTATAAATGCATGGTTCCTAAGGTTCGTCGTGTGCCGGAGGAATTGGAGCAGTATACTCGTGGAGAACTGGCAGATTTTGTGAGGAACATGATAAGGGAGCTGGAGGGGGATTTTAAATGAATGTGGCGCATATGCAAGACGTAAAGCAGGGGCTTATTAGTTGTGTGCAGGAGTGCATGGATTATGTAAAGGATTATGCTGATGAAGAAGTGATGGAATTGATCGATGATGTGCTTTTGGAGAGAGAAGAGATAAGTCTTTGCCCTGTAGATTATCGCAGAATGCTTCGACAGGAGTTGTTTAATTCTTTGAGAGGATTGGACATTTTGCAAAGTTTTGTGGAAGACCCAACTGTAACGGAAATTATGATAAATGGTACGGAACCTATCTTTGTGGAACAAAAGGGAGTACTCAGGCAGTTAGAGACCCGGTTTGATTCGGTGGAACGCTTGCAGGACGTGATTCAGAGAATTGTTGCAGGTTGTAACCGAGTGGTTAATGAGGCGTCTCCCATTGTGGATGCCAGATTGTCCAATGGTTCCCGTGTAAATATTGTAATGCAACCGATTGCCCTGAATGGTCCCATTGTTACAATTCGGCGCTTTCCGGACAAGCCCATTACCATGGAACGGTTGGTGGAAATTGGTTCTCTGACATCGGAGGCGGCTTTGTTTTTACAGAAATTAGTGCAGGCAGGTTACAACATTTTTGTCAGCGGAGGAACGGGTAGCGGCAAGACAACATTTTTAAATGCTTTATCTGCTTATATCTCTGCCGGGGAACGTGTGATTACGATTGAAGACAGTGCAGAGCTTCAGTTGCAGGGGATTCCTAACTTGGTGCGTCTGGAGACTCGTAACAGCAATGTGGAAGGCTGTAGGGAAATCGGTATTCGCGAGTTGATTCGTTCGGCTCTTCGTATGAGACCGGATCGGATTATCGTAGGTGAGGTTCGCGGTGCGGAAGCTATTGATATGTTGCAATGTCTGAATACCGGACATGATGGCAGCATGTCTACGGGGCATGCCAACAGTGCCATAGACATGCTTTCGCGTCTGGAAAATATGGTGCTTATGGGCATGGAACTTCCCCTGGCAGCTATCAGGCAACAGATTGCTTCCGGTTTGGATGTAATAGTGCATTTGGGGAGACTGCGTGATAAGTCTCGTAAAGTCTTGGAAATTATGGAGGTGACAGGATTTGAGGAAGGTGTTGTAACGTTGAATCCTCTTTATATATTTGAAGAGACCGGAGAGGATGAGAAAGGGCGTGTTGTGGGTGTTTTGCAGAGAAAGGGGGAACTGATGGATGAGCGCAAGCTTAACGCGGCGGGATTATCATAAATGTCGATGGAAACCTAAGGAGTTGGCGGTTGCAGTGGGAAAGTCCGTGTTGGTGGTAGCGCTGTTGGCGTATTTTTTCTACAGAAGCGTCTGGGCGATGCTGCCGTTGTCTGTGATTGGTGTGCTTTTTTTTCGAATGGAGAGTGAACGTAGAATTGAGACCACACGGGAGGAACTAATCGGTGAGTTTAAAGAATGTATCTTGTCAGTGGCGGCATCTCTCAAGGCAGGATATGCAGTGGAGAATGCATTTGTGGAGAGTCGCAATGATATGAGGCTTCTGTATGGAGAAGAATCGGTTATCTATGCAGAGCTTGAGCATATTCGAAGAGGGATGGTCATCAATATTACATTGGAAGAATTGCTGTCAGATTTGGCGGTAAGGAGCGGAAGCGACGATATTGTTCAGTTTGCACAGGTCTTTGCCATAGCCAAAAAGAGTGGCGGAAGATTGCCGGATATTATTCAGACTACAGCGGAGATGATAGGAAGGCGAATTGATGCCAGACAGGAAATCCGTACTCTTTTGAGTGGGCGGCAGATGGAACAGAATATTATGAAGCTAATGCCCTTTGGCATTTTATTTTACATAGGAAGTAGTTATCAAGGCTATTTTGACAGTTTTTATCACAATTTACAGGGTGTAGCGATTATGACGGTTTGTCTTGTGGTGTATGTGGCGGCATATGTATTGGGAGACAAAATCTTGCAGCAGATTGCACGCAAGATGGAATAGGAGGCTTTAGTGAAGGTGTTTGAGGGTTTGGCCGGCAGGATTTACGATATGCCAAAGGTGAGAAATATTTTGATAAATCCTCTGGTGAGAAATGATATGGGGCGCCTGCATCCGGGTGAGGACGTGGACAAGCTGTGCAAGGAATATTATGTGGGCAAGTTGGTCAAGTCACTGATTATTATTTTGGCAGGATTTGCGCTGGCGGTTTTGTTGAGTTGGCGGGCGTCCGGGGAACGTAAGATTGATGGAAATGAGCTTCGACGGGAAGGTGTTTTGGGCGAGGCTCAGACTGTGACTGTGGAGACGGTTATAGAAGGCCATAGGGAGCAATTTGAAGTTGAATTGTCTCAGGAACAAATGACAGAAGAAGAGGCAGAGGTGTGTTTTGAAGAATTCAGGGGACGACTGCCGGAGTTGATTGTCGGGGATAATCAATCTGTGGAAGAGGTTGTTTCGGATTTGCAGCTTCTGGAAAATTTTGAAGGATATCCTTTTTGGGTGGAATGGAGAAGCGATACCCCGGATTGTATCAGTTCATCAGGTGTGGTAGTGCCCGGCGATTGTGAAAAGGAGGTAATGCTTCGGGCAATAGTCAGTTATGGTGAACAGGAATGGGAGGAACTGGTGGCAGTACGAGTGCCGGCAGAGGTTCTTACTCCTGAGCAGAGACAGCGTAGAGAACTGGAAAATCAGTTGGTAATTACACAGGAAAATACCCGGACAGAAGGGTCTTGGATTTTGCCGGATAAGTGGGGCGACAAGACGATTCAGTGGCAGCGGGTTGTGGAGGATAACAGTATTTTTTTGTGGATAGCAGCACCTATTGTGGCAATTGTTGTGTATTTTCTGGGGGATAAGGATTTACATCAGGAGATCAAGAAGAGACAGGAGAAAATGAGACATTCCTATCCTGATATTGTACATAAGCTTGCATTGTATTTGGGGGCCGGTATGACTTTGCAGGGGGCTTTTGGCAAAATTGCGGCCGAATATGAGGAGGGCAGGGCGCGGGGCCAACCCTATAATCCGGCCTATGAGGAGATGTTATATACCTGGCGAGAGATGAAAAGCGGCGTACCGGAAAGTAATGCATATGAACGGTTTGGCTTGCGCACCGGTTTGCAGGAATATATTCGTCTCGGCACATTAATGGCACAGAATTTAAAAAAGGGAAGCAGTTCCCTGTTGGAGCGATTGCAGGAAGAGGCTGACCGCGCCTTGGCTGTGAGGATTCAGTCGGGTAGAAAATTGGGCGAGGAAGCGTCCACGAAACTATTGGTTCCTATGGTTATGATGCTTGGCATTGTAATGGTAATGGTAATGTTGCCGGCGTTTAATTCTATGGGATTGTAAATGAAGGGAGAAAGATTATGGAAAACATGAATATGGTGGAGAAGTTTAAAAAGAAGAATTGGGAATTGAAGAATTGGAAGCAGCTTTGGCTGGAGGAAGATGGAATGGGGACTGTGGAAATCATATTGATTATTGTGGTCCTGGTGGGATTGGTATTGATTTTTAAGGAGCAGATTACGGATATTGTAGAATCTATTTTCTCAAAGATTACCAAACAGACAAACAAGTTCTAGAATTGATAACTGACTGATTCAAACGAATGCAATGGACGAAGGAGAGGGTGATTGTGGGCGAAGTAATGCGGAAAATACATAAAACAAGTGCATATTTAACAGTATATCTGACTCTTACACTGACAGTCATTCTTTCTCTTTGTCTGGCCCTGATTGAAGGAGCAAGACAGAATGCTATGTTTTTAGAGGCGGAATGTGTGACAGATATTGGACTAAACAGCATTCTGGCAGAGTATCATAGGGAACTCTTAGAGCAATACAATTTGTTTGCAATAGATTCATCTTATGGGACAACGCAGCCGTGGGTGCAAGCTACAGAAAATCATTTGGAGGATTATTTAAATAAAAATTTGTCTACGGATGATGTGTTCTTGGATTGGCTGCTGTACCGGGATTTTTTGGCAATGTCTTTGGAGAATGCAGAGATTACAAGAACATTGATATTGACGGATGATAATGGCGCGGTATTTCGCAGAAGGGCCGCAGAGGCTATATGGGATGATAGTAACTTGGATTTGTTTGAAGATGTACAGGAATGGCTACAGGTGGTGGAGTCTGAAAAACTTACTGAACGGGATATTGCGGCAGAGAAGAGGAAAAAGGATAAGGAATTAGATGAATATGATGGAGATGTGATCGAAATTTCTGAGACAGAGTGGATAACTGTTGATGTGAAGAATCCGACAGATGCTCTTGAAAAGCTACGTAAGAAAGGGATTTTAAATCTTGTAATTAAAAATCCCTATCGGTTGTCTGAGAAGACTATATCCTTGACAAACCTGTTAGAATCACGTGTGAAAGCAGGTTGTCTTAATCAGGGCAACATGAATTTAGAGGAGCTTTCGAAAGGTGAAGAATTATTGGAGCGTTTCTTTTTTCAGGAATATCTGTTGAAATACATGTGCCATTATGGAGAAGAGGCGGAAGGGATTACATTATCTTATCAAATTGAGTATCTGCTTACAGGAAAAAACAGTGATATTGAAAACTTGAAGAGTGTAGTTAATATTATTTTTGCGGTGCGGGAAGTGGCGAATACCAGCTATGTTTTCTCTAATCAGGAGTGCAGACTTATTGCAGAGACATTGGCGGCTGTTTTGGCAACTGCAATGATGATACCGGAAGCAACGGAGATTCTGGCGCAGATTTTGTTGTTTGGTTGGGCTTTTGCGGAGAGTGTTTATGATGTCCGCTGTATCATGGAAGGTGGAAGAATTCCACTGATGAAAACAAAAGATACGTGGCATTACAAACTAAATTCCGCTTTGAATCTTAATTTGGATTTTCTGATGCCTGTGGAAGATACGGAAGGTCTGTCCTATGAGGATTATCTGAGAATTTTGTTGTTTTTGGAAAATGAAGATGAGTTGACTATGCGGGCCATGAATATGATTGAGGCAGATATTCGAGCAACGGAAGGAAATGAATATTTTCGGTTGGATGGATGTTTGGATACTGTAGAAGCAGTGGTTCGTGTGAAAAGTGCGTATGGGTATGATTGTGAGATAACGCGGCGAAAAGGCTATAGTACACAGTGAAGTATAAAGGAGGTGAGCAGTGATGCCCTTTTTATGGAATGACGGTCGATGTAACAACATTAAAAAAACAGCAAGCCCTTCTCCAAAGCGTAATAACTCCTTTTTTGACGATTTCATAGAGAGGGTACCACTGCTTATCTCTTTAAGGAAAAAGGTTGTTGCCGGTATGACTGTGGAGGCAGCGATTGTTTTGCCATTGTTTTTATTTTTCTTTGTTAATCTTGGAAGCGCTATTGAAATGATAAGGCTACATGGTAATTTGCAGATGGCCTTGTGGGAATGCGGCAATCGTATGTGCGTATATGGTTATGTAAACTCTTTGGAAAACGATGGAGACGAGGGTGCAGACCGTAGTATGTGGGAGGAGATGGGGGATGTTGCACTCACATATACATATGTCAAAGGGCAGGTTGCTAACTATGTGGGGAGAGAATATCTGGCAGAATCTCCTATAAGTAATGGCGCTGACGGGTTGCAGTTTTGGGAGAGTGATATAGCTGCCGGTGATGAGGCTGCATCAGGAGATATATTAGATCTTGTACTGACCTATCAGGTCTCTCCATTGTTGGAGATACCATATGTAAAACCGTTTCGCATGGTAAATAGATACTATGGAAGAATGTGGACCGGATATGATGTTGTAGAAGCAAATGCTGGAAAGAATCGAGAGGACATAGTATATGTGGCGGAAAATGCAGAAGTCTTTCATGAAACGAAGGACTGCACACATTTGAAGCTGACTATACGGGAGGTGAGTTGGAGTATGCTTCCGTATAGTCGTAATGAAAATGGTATCCGATACGT
This sequence comes from Lachnospiraceae bacterium, assembly GCA_015056885.1. GTDB lineage: Bacteria > Bacillota > Clostridia > Lachnospirales > Lachnospiraceae > Acetatifactor. Next base: position 6,362 of record SVFL01000015.1, on the reverse strand, counting down.
GAAGTGTCAAAAATGTGGGGACGGTGTTGCTGGAACAGTGGCTTACGTAGCCAAAGAAGGTGATGCATATCACAAGGACAGGGATTGTTCCGGGTTAAAGAGAACGGTATATACAATGTTACGGGAGTTAGCGGTAGAAAAATACAGGTCGTGTAGCCGCTGTGGTAAATAGCAGGGAAAAATGGAGGTAATTTTGTTAGCAATATATTTGGTTGTATTGAGTTATTTTGACAGCAGGGAGTGTAAAATCCCCCTTGCTATGATCGGCGGAGGTTTTTGGGCGGTATTTATATGCCTGTTGTACAGATGTTTGGGGAATCCGTCGGAATGGAAATGGATTGTTTTAACGGCGGTTTTGGGAATGCTACCGGGAGGTTTTATGACTGGCGTATCCTATATTACAGGCAAAGTAGGAATGGGTGATGGTTTGGTACTTATGATAGCGGGAGGCTTGATTGGATATAGAAGGTGTGTTGCGCTGGTTTGTTTTAGTCTGGTGGTTATGTCTGTCTGGTGCATTGGCGTGCTTTGTTTAAAAAAAGGCAACCGGTACACACGGATTCCCTATATTCCTTTTTTGACGACGGTATATTGGGCCGGAATGTTTGTTTAGGAGGTTTTTTATGAAAAAGAAGATAGATGCTTATCTGACGATAGAGGCTTCGCTTTTGATTTCAATAATCATAGGAGTGATATTGCTTGTGATATATTTGTTGTTTTTTCAATATGACAGGTGCCTGATGGAACATACCACCGGGGTATTGGGAGTGAGAGGCTGTACACTTCAGATAACGGACAAGGAAAGACTGCTTATAGAACTTATGGAGTATTCGGAACAAAAGGATAAGCGTTATCTGGCTTGGGATATGGACGATGCGATAGTGCAGTTAAAGGGAAATAGTGTATTTGTAAAGCGTGACGGGAAATTGCGTTTTCCGTTTCGAAGTATGATGTTTTGGAATGGAGAGCGAGAGTGGAAAAGTAGTATTGAGTTTAGAAATTATCGGATAAAACCGGTTGAGTTTATTAGAAGTTATAGAAAGGTATTAGGAGGAGTGTAGATGTTAGAGACAGAATTTATCAGAAGTTTACAGAGTAATTATGAAAGGGTGCATTTATCGGACAGACCTGATGAGCAGAGGTATCAGTACTGTATATTGACCAGAGGCGGTATTAGAGGACTGCTTCCCTGCAGCTTGCGTTATATTAATGGTGAAGCATACCTGTATTATGACATTACTTCCAGACAGAATGTGGCACAACTGTATGGCAAGCAGTTGATAGACAGAGCGTGGTTTAGGGATTTTTTGTGGAGTTATGAGCAGGTGTGTCAGGAGTTGGGGAGATTTCTTTTGGATGAGAAAAATATATTGGTGTATCCGGAACAGATATTTGAAGACTTGAGCAATCACAATTTCTTTTTCCTGTATCTTCCATATAATGAAGAGGGCAATGGATTTATGCGTTTCTTGGAGTTTGTGTTGGAGCATATGGATTATGATGACTTAGAACTTGTTGAACGTGTGTATTTTATGTACGAACAGTATGAGAAATACGGAGATGTTTATTTGCAGGGGCAGATTTTTGAGGATGGAAGGAGTCTTAATGAAGGGGGAGAGCAGGAGAAGACTTTAGATTCTGTGATGTACTTTGAAAGTGATGGAAATATGGAATCTGATTTAATAAACGGAAGAGAGGAAGATACTGTTATTTCCGTGACGGAGGATACGTCAAAGGAGAAAAAGAGTTTTTTCGGGAGATTCGGGCTAAAGAAGAAAAAGTATGCGGAGCAGAAACAACAATATCGGGAGACCATGCTGGCGGCTATGGAGGGACGGGCTGTAGCGGAGGAGACGGACTATCTTGAGGAAGATTATGGAAGAACCATTTATATTGAGCAAAAAGAGGAGGAAACGGGAATTCGAAAACTTTATACTCCGGATGGCAGAGTTGTTGCTAAGCTTGAAAAGGATGTATTTGTTATTGGTAAACAGAAGGATGAAGTGGATTTGGTTCTGGAGGATGATACTATCAGCAGATTACATGCCCGAATCTGCAAGGAGGAGGATATCATTTATTTGGAAGATTTAAATTCTACAAATGGCACATTTAAGAATGGCTTGCGCCTTCAGCCATATGAAAAACGCAGATTAGAGGAGGGAGATGAGGTTCGTTTCGGTAAGCTGTTATTTGTTTACAGGTAGTGGTTGCATGTTGACGTAGAGGGGTAAAGAGTGGTACATTTGAGTAGAGATTTATGTTACCTATGGAAGGATTGAGAAAATTGCAAAGACGGTTTCGAGACCTACCGTTTGTTAGTGTTTTGTTGGTTATTATTAATGTAGTAGTTTTCCTGATTAATTTATTTAGTGGAGACGGGTTGTATTACCATGGAGGACTGGGGCTTATTCCGGTTACATATTATCAGGAATATGATCGTCTCATTTGGTCTATGTTTCTGCATGCGGATTCCATGCATCTATGCAACAATATGGTTATTCTTCTCTTTTTGGGGTCTATGTTGGAAAAGGAGATAGGACATATAGGATTTGCAGTTGTGTATTTTTTGTCCGGTGTGAGCGGAGGCTTGTTGTCTTTGTATGAAAAATTTCTTACAGGAAGCGATGCTTGGTCTATAGGAGCCAGTGGGGCGGTTTATGGTTTAGATGGTTTATTGCTGGCGATGGTATTGTGTTGGCCAAAATTTAGAAATACGGTTTCTTTTCAAAAGGTGGCTCTGATTGTGGGACTTTCGTTATATAGTGGTTTCATGCAGGAGAATGTGGACAATATGGGGCATATAGGAGGACTTGGTGCCGGTTTTACGGTTGGTCTAATTGTGTGCGTACTTAAAAATATAGGAAAGAATCCGAAGAAACGAGAGGTGTAGTTGTGAACGTAAATATCTACTATGGCGGAAGAGGGATTATTGATGACCCTACCAGCTATGTTATTAACAAAATGCAGGCAGTGCTGGAAGAATTACGTGTGAATGTAACCCGATATAATTTATATGAGCTGAAAAATACCATTCCTACCTTGCCGCAGACATTGAAGGATGCGGATGGAATCATTTTGGCTACCACAGTGGAATGGTTCGGTATTGGTGGGTATATGCAGCAGTTTTTAGATGCTTGTTGGCTGTATGGTGATAAGGAACGTATTTCCAAAATTTATATGTGTCCTGTTGTTATGTCGACAACTTATGGAGAGCGTGAAGCTAAATTGGATCTTGGGAAGGCTTGGGAAATTCTGGGTGGTCTGCCTTGCAGTGGTTTGTGTGGATATATTGATAATACTGTTGCGTTGGAGATGAATGAGAATTATACCAATATTATAGAGAAGAAGGCGGAAAATTTGTATCGGACAATTAATCAAAAGGCAGCAAGTTTTCCTGCCAGTAATCAGGCAGTACGTCAAAAAATCGCTGTGTCTCCGGCAATTGATTTATCCCCGCAGGAGACGGAGCAGTTGTCTGAATATGTTTCAGATGATGTTTACGTACAGCGTCAGAAAGAGGATATTCAGGAATTGGCAAGCTTTTTTAGAGATAAGTTGAGTCAGGAGGGCAGCGACAGTGAAGATGAGTATGTATCAGAACTGAAGCAGGTGTACAGGCCTATGGCCGGATTTCATGCTGTTTGTACCATCAATATAGAAGAAAAGAAGAATCCGCTTGTGGTTAAGGTTAACGGACCGACTTTGGAATGTGGATATGGCGCAGAGGAACAGACGGATATGGTGATGAATACCAAGCGCGCGACGATGGAGGACATTGTGAATGGGCGTATGACTTTTCAACGTGCGTTTATGTCGGGGGCAATGACTACTAAGGGTGATATGAAAATATTGCGAATGCTTGATCAGGTATTTGTATTTGAAGAAAGGTAGGAATGTATAATGAATAAAGATTGTATTTTCTGTAAAATTGCTAATGGAGAGATTCCTTCAAAAACACTTTATGAGGATTCGGATTTTCGTGTGATTTTGGATTTGGGTCCTGCGACGAAGGGGCATGCACTTATTTTGCCTAAAGAACATGCAGAGAATTTGTATGATTTGCCGGAGAATACAGCAGCTAAAGTTTTGCCTGTAGCGCAGAAAATTGCATCTAAGATGAAGGCGGCATTGGGATGTGATGGATTGAATCTGGTTCAGAATAATGGTGAAACAGCAGGTCAGACCGTGATGCATTTTCATATGCATGTAATTCCACGTTATGAAAGTGATGGACAAAAGATTGGTTGGGTACCCGGTCAGGCGACACCTGAAGAGTTGGATGCGGTTGCCAAGCTGATTGTGGAATAAGCGGGAGCGGGCAGATGAGAACAATAGATGTAAGTGTTATTACTGATAATATAAAGGAAATGTGTATTGAGGCGAATCATTTTCTTTCAGAAGATATGAAAACTGCATTAAAAAATGCAACAGGCATGGAAAGAGCGCCTTTAGGCAGGCAGATACTGGAACAATTACAGGAGAATATGAAGATTGCCGGGGAAGATATGATTCCCATCTGCCAGGATACCGGAATGGCAGTTGTTTTCATGGAGATTGGTCAGGATGTGCATTTCGAAGGTGGTTTGCTGGAGGATGCAATCAATGAAGGTGTACGCCGGGGGTATGTAGAGGGTTATTTGCGTAAGTCGGTAGTAAAGGATCCTATTTATCGCGATAATACCAAGGATAACACTCCCGCTATTATTCATTATAATATTGTTCAGGGGGATAAGGTTACAATTACAGTTGCGCCTAAGGGATTTGGCAGCGAAAATATGAGCCGGGTGTTTATGCTAAAGCCGGCAGACGGAATTGAGGGGGTCAAGAATGCGATTCTTACAGCTGTAAAGGATGCGGGACCTAATGCATGTCCGCCCATGGTGGTAGGAGTAGGTATCGGAGGGACTTTTGAAAAGTGTGCTCTTATGGCCAAACGGGCGCTGTCCAGACCGGTCGATATACGTTCTTCTATTCCTTATGTTAAGGAACTGGAAGAAGAAATGTTGCAGAAGATAAATGCATCCGGAATTGGTCCCGGTGGTCTTGGAGGCAGTACGACTGCGCTTGCAGTTAATATTGACACTTATCCCACACATATTGCAGGTTTACCGGTAGCTATTAACATTTGTTGCCATGTCAATCGTCATGCTGTGCGAGTGATATAGGTTTTATTGTTCTAATATGAAGAGAGAAGAATAAGAGATATGAATAGATATTTGAAAGTGCCTTTTAATACGAAGGAAGCTTCGGAACTTTGTGCGGGCGATTATGTATATTTGTCCGGAGTAATTTACACTGCCAGAGATGCTGCGCATAAAAGAATGTATGAAGCGTTGCAAAATGGGGAAAGCTTACCTATGGAAATGCAGGATAATGTGATTTATTACATGGGGCCTTCTCCTGCACGGGAAGGTCGTCCCATTGGTTCTGCGGGACCGACTACCTCCAGCCGTATGGATAAGTATGCCCCGGCTCTTTTAGATTTAGGTCTGGTAGGAATGATTGGAAAAGGAAAACGTTCAAAAGAAGTAACGGATGCTGTTGTGCGAAATGGTGCAGTATATTTTGCCGCAGTGGGTGGTGCCGGTGCGTTGCTTTCGCGTTCTATTGTACAATCGGAAGTGATTGCGTATGATGACTTGGGGACGGAAGCTATTCGTAAGCTTACAGTTGAGAACTTTCCGGTTATTGTTGTGATTGATTCTAAAGGCAACAATTTATATGAAACAGCAATAAAAGAGTATTGTACAGAGGAAATGTAAAAAAGCGATTGACAAAACATTTATCTTTATGTATAATAATTTTTGCGTCACGGTAGTGACAACAATAGCATATTGGCAGAGACGTAATTCGGATTGTGGAGAAATACTCAAGAGGCCGAAGAGGCGCCCCTGCTAAGGGTGTAGGTCGGGCAACCGGCGCGAGGGTTCAAATCCCTCTTTCTCCGTTTCACTCTGCCAAGTATGTCAGGAGCATCAGATGATGCTCCTGATTTTTGTTTACAATTTAGAATAGACATTTAGAATAAAATGTTATAATACACATGAAAATGAATAACTATAAGTTGTGAAGAAGAAAGAGTGTTTTCTACTATATATAGTTGAATCTAAATGCATTAAAAAAGTTTTGAAAAAACATGAAAAAAGGTGTTGACAATTATGCGCTCTGTATGTTAGTATAAAACTCCACCGCGGAAAAACAGCAAAACGGCTGAGCGGTAGGAAAATAAAAAAGTTTTAAAAAAGTTGTTGACAAAGCAAAACTCCTGTGATAAGATAACAGAGTTGCTGCTGAAACAAAAGCAACAACGACGAACACAGAGTGTTCGATATGAACCTTGACAAATAAACAGCAATGCAACC
>SVFL01000080.1 GCA_015056885.1 Lachnospiraceae bacterium | reverse complement strand
CGGCATCTCGGTAGAATTCAGAACCACCAAATCCGGCCGTTCATTAACACCCTGATTGATAAATCCCACCTGCTCGAGCTGCGAATTAATGTTATATGCAAGCTCTGCCGCCCTGCCAAAGCGATTATACACCAACGTCTCTATCCCTGTATACTGATTGGGATAAGGGCTTGAATTGCGATGAATGGATACAAAATAATCCGCCCCCACTTCATTACCTTCCATCGCCTTTTGATAAGGTGACTCATAAACATCAGAAGTGCGGGTGTAATATACATCCACACCATTATCTTCCAAAACTCTTCCTATGGCAAATACCAATTCCAATACATCATTTTTTTCCTGCCTGCCATTGTAAATGGCGCCCGGGTTGGCGCCTCCGTGACCTGCATCAAGGACTACTAACGCCATAAAAAACCTCCCACATATGCTGTTACTATCAACATATGTGGGAGCATCTTTTTTGTTCCGTATTTAATTAACTCAGTGCAAACTGGCTGTTGTAAAGGTTTGCATAGAATCCGTTCTGTGCGAGCAAAGTCTCATGATTGCCCTGCTCAATGATATTGCCATCCTTCATCACCAGAATAATATCCGCCTCACGAATAGTGGAAAGTCTGTGTGCAACAATAAAACTGGTACGCCCCTCCATCATGCGAGCAAAAGCATTTTGAATCTTAAGCTCCGTTCTGGTATCAATGGAGGATGTTGCCTCATCCAATATCAACATAGGAGGCAGACACAGCATCACTCTGGCAATACACAAAAGCTGCTTCTGCCCCTGGGAAAGGCTGCCGCCATCCTCTGTAATAACCGTATCATATCCTTCCGGTAAACGCTTGATAAAACTATGAGCATGAGCAGCCTTGGCTGCAGCAATCATTTCCTCTTCCGTTGCATCGGGTTTGCCCATGCAAATATTGTCACGAATGGTTCCTGCTCTCAGCCAAGTCTCCTGAAGCACCATACCATAATTGGCGCGAAGACTGCCTCTGGTGTAATCTCTGATATCCGTTCCGTCTACCTTGATACTGCCCTCATTCACATCATAGAAGCGCATGAGAAGATTAATCACCGTAGTCTTTCCGCATCCGGTAGGACCTACGATAGCTACACGCTTACCGGACGCAACCTCCAGATTAAAATCGCGAATTAAAGGTTTTTCGGGTACATATTGGAAATCTACATCCGTAAGAGTGACAGCTCCATTTGCTTCTCCAAGCACCTTAGCATCCTCCCCATCGGGCACCTGGGGCTCTTCCTCTATCAAATCAAAAATGCGTCCTGCACATGCAATGGCATTCTGTAGTTCCGTCACCACACTGGAAATCTCATTAAATGGTTTGGTGTACTGATTTGCATAGCTCAAAAAACAGGACAAACGGCCCACACTAATTCCTCCACTTAGAGCAATAAATGCACCAAACACACCTACTCCCGCATACACCAGACTATTGACAAATCGGGTACAGGGATTGGTCAGGGAAGAATAGAAAATCGCTCTCAAAGAACACTTTTCTAATCTGCCATTAATCTCTGCAAACTGCTCTTTAACCGCCTCTTCTCTGGAGAAGGTCTTAACCACCTTCAGATTCCCCACCATCTCTTCAATCAGAGCAGTCTGTTCTCCTCTGGTCTCAGACTGTTCCTTAAACATGGAGAAGGTCTTCTTGGCAATAAAACGTGCCACCAGAAAGGAAACCGGAGTAATACATACCACTACTAATGTTATGGGTACATTGGTCATAAGCATAAAACCCAAGGTTCCAAATATCGTCAATACTCCTGTAAAAAGCTGAGTAAATCCCATAAGCAAGCCATCCGCAAAGGTATCCACGTCCGCAATCACACGGCTCACCACATCACCATGGGAATGGGTATCCATATACTGCAAGGGAAGCTTTTGCAGCTTGTCAAAAGCAGCCTCTCGAATATCCCGCACCACATGATAAGTGATAAAATTATTACAGGTATTCATTACCCACTGGGCAACTGCAGTAAGAAGCACCGCAATACCAATCTTTTTCAAAATATAAAGGATGGCATCCATATCCACCAGCCCCTGTCCCAACAACAAATCCACCGCATCTCCGGTGAGAATAGGGATATAAAGGGTAAGCACTACCACTGCCACCGCAAGCAGAATGGACAAGCCCACCGCAAACCAATATTTACTGATATAGCGCAGAATCTTTTTGAGCGTTGCCCCCTGCCTGCCTTTTTGATTGTCTATTGTTTTACTCATTCTTCTCTCCTATCCTATGCCTGCTTCTGACCCTTTTCCTCAGGATACTGGGAATAATAAATCTCCTGATATACCTCACAGCTTGCCAGAAGCTCCTCATGAGTTCCCACACCTGCCAGTTCTCCGTCATCCAACACCACAATCTTATCTGCATGTCGGATAGAGGAAGCTCTCTGGGACACAATAAAGGTGGTAATTCCGCCATCCAAGGATTTGATAGCAGTGCGAAGCTTGGCGTCGGTAGCATAATCCAATGCAGATGCACTATCGTCCAAAATCAAAATCTCCGGCTTACGCACCAGTGCTCTTGCAATGGTCAGTCGCTGTCTCTGACCGCCGGACAGATTCCTTCCGTTCTGGGCAATCTTGGCATCCAACTTGCCATCCTTACCTTCTACAACCTCTCTTGCCTGAGCAAGATCAATAGCCTGCCACAATTCCTCATCAGTGGCATCGGGCTTGCCCCATAAAAGATTGCTACGGATAGTGCCCTTAAACAATACCGCTTTCTGGGGAACCACACCGATACGAGCACGCAGTTCATCCTCAGGAATCTCCTTCAAATCTCTGCCTTCCAGACGGACAGCACCCTCTGTCGCCTGATAAAATCCGGGAATCAGATTAATCACAGAAGATTTACCGGAACCGGTACCGCCGATAACACCTATTGTATCACCTTTATTAACTGTAAAATGAATGTCCTGAAGAGTTTCCGCTCCGGCCCCCTTATAGGTAAGACTTACATGATCAAACTCCATAAAGGGTGCATTTGCACTATGAGTTTTCGTTTGTCCATTGTCAACTGCTACAGCCTTCTCCTCTGTCGCACTCTGAGGCTGCAACTCAAACACTGCTGCCACACGGTCTGCACATGCCAAAGCTTTGGTGATGGTAATAATCAGATTAGCAAGCTTCACCAGCTCTACCAAAATCTGAGACATATAATTCAAAATCGCCACTACCTCACCCTGACTCAAATTGCCCACATTCACCTGAATGGCTCCGGTATAAATCAATACGATAGTTGCTGCATTTACAATGATATAGGTTGCAGGATTCATGCATGCACTGATTTTTCCCACAAACTGCTGCAGATGCACCAGATAAATATTTTCCTCATGGAAACGCTCTTTTTCCAATTCCTCTCTGTGGAATGCGCGAATCACACGCACACCGGTGAGATTTTCTCTGGCGGTAGACAGCACCCTGTCAAGAGCCGCCTGTACCTTTTTGTACAAGGGAATCGTATAAAGAGTAATACCCATAACCACCACTGCCAGCACAGGAATCGCTACTGCAAATACCAAAGCACTCTTCACATCAATGGTAAAAGCCATAATCATGGCACCAAACACTACGATAGGTGAGCGCAGGAACAGACGCAGCACCATGTTCACACCGTTCTGCACCTGATTGATATCACTGGTCATGCGGGTAATCATGGTGGAGGTTCCCGCCTTGTCTATATTGGTAAAATTCAAATCCTGAATATGGTCAAACAGTGCCTGCCTTAACTTCGTGGCAAACCCCACTGCCGCCTTCGCCGCAAAAAACTGCGCCGTCACAGCCGCCACCAGACCGATAACCGCCAACAGCACCATGCAGCCACCCATGAGACCTATGTAGCCCTTGTCGGCACCCTCGATTCCTCTGTCGATGATACCTGCCACCGCCAAGGGCACCAAAAGCTCAAAGAAGGCCTCAAGAAGCTTAAATAAAGGCGCCAGCACCGTTTCCTTTTTATAATCTTTTAGATATTTTAACAATTTCTTCATTCCGGACATATTTTTGCTCCTATTCTTCCATATCCATATAGGCTTTCGCAATTCGGTTGTAATCAAATTCACGCTTAATCTTCTCTACAACAAAGTCGTCCCCGTCCACAATACTCTCATAAATGTAGCGACCATTGTCCAAAACAGTATCATCCTGAATGACTGCGCCTACTACATAATGCTTGTCTTCAAAATCAAACTCATCCACAACAGCCATCTCTACATCTGTTCCATCCTTGGCTGTCACATGAAAAGTAATATATTCCTGATAATCCATATTTTCCTCCCTTTTCTGTTCAAAAAAATCCGCCTTTATAGACAACAAAAGCCCCAAACCAATGAATCCACCATCCTACTACTGTAAGCATAAAAAATATAATTTTAATAACCATATGGCACTTCACCAATTCTTTAAACAATACTCGAGTCACACTTAATAAAAATGCGAAAGAAATTCCAACAACAACCCAATACCAAATATCCACGATATTCCAATACAATCTTGCTTTTGGCCCTGTATCATCAATACTATTCATTAAAACATTACTTATTGCCCCAATTGCTCCCCACATAAGACCCAGTGCACCTAGTAGAAAAACAGGTATTTTAAAAACAGCAATTTTCTTTATCATCCGGCTTCTGTAATCGCTTTGCATATAGCCACCCGATACCCTTCCGGTTCGTCCAGCACCCTCCAACACACTGGCAAACCTGCATACTCTGTATCCAAACCTACCGTCTTCCCAATCCCCTCACCGGTAAGCTTGGCATAGGATTCCTTTTTGACCCAGATATCATAAAAACATTCTACTTTCTCACCCTCATTTATGCAAGACTCCATTTTGGCAAGTTCCTTTTCAGAAAAAAATCTTTCTGCCAAATGATAGTTTTTGAGCGGACGCATCTGCTGAATATCCACACCCACAGGATTATTATCTGTCACCAAACAAACATATTCGCCCGAGTGAGACAGGTTAAAATGCCAACTTGCATCCGCAAAATCCGGCTTGCCGTAAATATCATAAACATAGTCAATCTGAATGGGCTCATGAAGTTTTTCTAAAATCTCCGAAACAGACAACTCCATCACTTCATCATTGTCAGGTCTTTCATTTTGCACTGCTAATTGTAGCAAAAGCCCTGCACCGATAGCCTGGCTTTGCGCAACTTCCGTTTTTAAATTATTTACCTTTTCCCTACGATGTTCATCAAGCATTTTTATCGCTCGTTGGCGCAGACGCACTGCCAGCACCGCATTCATAGGATTATCATCCGGACTATAAACCAACTCTTTGACAGAAAGCAAATATACCTGCATCCTTATCTCCTCATAACCGAAACGGCTGTCATCGCACAGAAGTTTTCCTAAAAATACCTTCTGCCCACACGACAGCCGCAATTATTTTACTCCCTTTTCGGAAATGTGTGCCCACTTATAAATGAATTGGGTCTGGATAGCTCATTTCTTCAATTGAGACCCAATTTTTATGGAATTCCCGGGTCTCAATTGATATTTTTCGTTCTGAGACCCAAATTAGGTTTTAAACAACTAAAAATCAGCCATATTTATATGCTTTTTGGGTCTCAGGAAGCAAAAAGTCTTGTCCAGACCCAACATTCACCCATAAATTTGTATAAACAAACAACAGGAACACAATTCCCTAAAGAGAATTATTTTATTTACCTTTTACCAACTACTCCTCAGAAGCCTCTTCTGCCTTCTCCTGCGCAGTAATCGCCAATGCAAGCTCCTCAAGCTGCTTGGGATCTACCGTGCCGGGTGCCTCGGACATGAGACAGGACGCATCCTTCATCTTGGGGAATGCAATTACCTCACGGATATTGTCAGCCTTCACCAGAAGCATTACAAAACGGTCCAAACCGATTGCAAGACCTGCATGAGGGGGAACACCATACTTAAATGCATCAAGCAGGAAGCCAAACTGCTCATAAGCTTGCTCCTTGCTAAATCCAAGAGCCTCAAACATCTGCTCCTGAACATCGCTCTGGAAGATTCTCACGCTACCACCACCGAGCTCCACACCGTTTAATACGATGTCGTAAGCCTTTGCACGCACCTTGCCGGGATCGGATACCAGATACTCCAAATCCTCCTCCATAGGCATGGTGAACGGATGATGCATTGCTACAAATCTCTCCTCTTCATCGCTCCACTCAAACTGAGGGAACTCAGTTACCCAAAGGAAGTTAAACTTATCATTATCAATCATATCAAGCTGACAAGCTACCTCTATACGAAGAGCACCCAGCACAGAATAAACAATCTTTAATCTGTCAGCAGCAAAAAGAAGCAAATCTCCTGCCTCACCGCCCATAGCGGAAACCAGTGCAGCCAGCTCTTCCTCAGTCATAAACTTTGCAAAGGAAGACTTGTAAGTGCCATCGGGCATTACTGCCAGATAAGCAAGACCCTTTACGCCATAGCCTTTCGCAAACTCAACCAAAGCATCAATCTTCTTACGGGGCATCTCAGCCTGTCCCTTTACATTGATACCACGAACGCTTCCGCCAGCCTCAATAGCACCGGTAAATACACCGAAACCGCAGCTTTTCACCACATCAGACACATCGCAAAGCTCCATGCCAAAACGGGTATCGGGCTTGTCGGAGCCGAAACGGTCCATTGCCTCCTGCCAAGTCATGCGCTGAATAGGAAGCTGTACATCCAAACCGATTGCCTCCTTACAAACAGTTGCAACCATACGCTCAGTAGCATCGATGACATCATCTACATCCACAAAGGACATCTCCAAGTCCACCTGGGTAAATTCAGGCTGACGGTCTGCACGCAAATCCTCATCACGGAAACACTTAGCTATCTGGAAATAACGGTCATAACCGGAGCACATCAGAAGCTGCTTAAAAATCTGAGGTGACTGGGGTAATGCATAAAAGCAACCGGGATGCACTCGGCTGGGCACCAGATAATCTCTTGCTCCCTCAGGAGTAGACTTATTCAAAATAGGAGTCTCGATTTCCAAGAAACCTTCTGCACTAAGAAATGCACGAATGGTAGTTGCAATCTTACTTCTAAGAATCAGATTTCGCTGCAAATCAGGTCTTCTAAGATCCAGATAACGATACTTCAAACGAAGCTCTTCCTTAGTCTTGGAATCTGCCTCGATGGGGAAAGGAGGAACCTCAGACTCGGACAAAATACGAACAGCAGTTGCACGAACCTCAATCTCACCGGTAGCAAGATTCTCATTTACCGCACCGGAACGCTTCTCTACCTTACCGGTCACAGCCACTACAAACTCACTACGAAGCTTGGAAGCCTTCTCAAAATTCTCAGCTCCGCAATCGCTCTCCTCAAAAATAACCTGCAAAATTCCTGCGCGGTCACGCATATCTACGAAAATAATTCCACCCTTATTACGCTGCTTCTGCACCCATCCCATAACGGTGACAATCTCACCCTCGTTAGCAAGAGAAAGCTCGCCGCAGCGATGTGTTCTAACTAAACCTTTCATTGACTCTGCCATTTCTATTACCTCGATTCTATATGTTTTAATTCTTCAAAGGATCTTTATAAAATTCCACGAACTCCTGATAGCCTTCTGCTTCCAACTGTTCTTTCTGGAATTTCTTGTTCTTGTTCATACGGACAACCAATACCTGCAAGCCATCCTTACGGGCTTCCTGTGCCTGGGCAATCACCTTGCAAAGTGCCTCACCGCTTACTCCCTTCTCTACCAGATAAGCAACCTGCTTAGGTCTGGTAGGAACCTCGAATCCGCTCTCCATAAGGAGCAGAACAATTCGTTCAAACCCAATGGAGAAACCACAGGCAGGGACATCCTTACCGGTAAACTTACCCACCATCTTGTCGTATCTTCCGCCGCCACCGCAGCTTCCGCCGAACTCAGGCATTGCAACCTCAAAGATGGTTCCGGTATAATAGCTCATACCACGCACCAAAGTAGGATCAAATACCAGTTCAAAACTGTCAGCCTTGGTTGCATTCACGCTGGCCATAATCTCCTTAAAGGAAGCTACCAGCTCTGCATCCAGGAAATCGCCCACCATCTCAAGCAGACAATTTACGCTGTCATCACTCTTCTCTGCTGCCTCAAAAAGTGCCAGGTACTTATCTACCATAGCCTCTTCAAAGCCATTCTCCAAAAGCTCTGCCTTTACACCCTCCAGACCAATTTTATCCATCTTATCCAATGTGATAAATACGCTGTCATAGGACTCTTCTGCAAAGCCTGCATAAGCTGCCATAGCTTTCAAAATCTGTCTGTCATTAATACGAATCTGGAAATTCTTAAATCCTAATTTTGTAAGAGTGGTAGTGGTAGCCAGAATCAGTTCAATTTCAGCCAGATTAGAAGGCTCACCAAAAATATCAATATCACACTGAGTAAACTGACGATAACGACCTCTCTGAGGTCTGTCCGCTCTCCACACATTACCAATCTGCAATGCTTTAAAAGGGGTCGGCAGATTTGCCGCATTGTTTGAATAAAAACGTACCAACGGCACGGTCAAATCATAGCGCAAACCATAGTCAACCACTTCCTCTTCCGTGGTCGCATCTGCCACATTCAGCTTCTCACCACGTTTCAAAATCTTAAAAATAAGCTTTTCATTATCACCACCCTGCTTATTGGTCAAATTCGCAATATTTTCCACGCAGGGAGTCTCAATAGAGGTAAAACCAAAAGTCCCGTATGTTTCCTTAATGATGCTGATTACATAGTCACGAATCTGCATCTCACGGGGCAAAATATCTTTCATACCCGTAGTAGGCTTCTTACTAAGTGCCATTATTTATCCATCCTTTCCTCTCAATACCGCTGATTGAACAGATTTTCTTTTCTTTCCAACATCTCATCAATCTTCTCGATATAGAGCTTTACATCCTTAATATTATCACATCTCTCAATTCGTCCGTCGGGCCACACCACTTTCGTAATGCTTCCGGCCCCCAACGCCACAATCGTCTGTTTTTCTTCCAAACTCACACAGCGCTCACACTTTATCCCGTATTACTCTGTATTATTGAAGTTTTGACCTTTATCGTCCAAACTAAAACAGCGTATTATTGGGTATTATTCCTTTATGATT
>SVFL01000079.1 GCA_015056885.1 Lachnospiraceae bacterium | reverse complement strand
CAATTAGGAGATATTCGGGATAAGAAGATACTTGTTTTTGGTAGTGGTATCGGAGTAACAGCAAATTATCTGGCGGAACATAACGATGTAACAGCCATTGAACCAGATGAAGATAGCACAAAGATAAGATGGGCAGACAATCAATATACACAAATTGTTGGTAGTACCGCTGAATTGCGTAAATTTGAAAATGAGACCTTTGATATGATTATCTGTCACAATGTCTTGGAGTATGCCGAAGATAGACCGGATATTGTGAAAGAGTTTGTGAGGGTTTTAAAACCTAACGGAAAGATTTCTATTGTGAAACATAACCGTGCAGGAAGGGTTATGCAGATGGTTGTACTTTTGAATGATTTTGAACATGCCAATAGTTTACTTGACGGTAATGATGGAATGGCTTCTAAGTACGGAGCAATTCATTACTATGAGGATGCAGATATTGAGAAGTGGTGTCCGGAACTTGCGATTACGCAGACAATGGGGATGAGAACTTTCTGGGATATGCAACAAAATCAGGAGATTCATAAAGATGCTGACTGGCAGGAAAAAATGATGGAAATTGAGATGCGGGTATCGGATATGGATGGATATAAAGACATCGCATTTTTTCATCATTTGATGATTGAGAAGAGATAGGAGGCACAGTATGACAAAAGTGTATTTCGTGCGTCATGCACAGCCGGAACATGACTGGGAAGAAGATAGGACAAGACCTTTGACAGAAGAAGGCAAGAGAGATTTGGCAATGGTACTGGAATTTTTGAAGGACAAGAAAATAGATGCGTTTTATTGTAGTCCATACAAGCGTAGCATGGATACCATTGCAGAGGCAGCAACTTTTTTCACAAAAGAGATTATAACGGATGAGAGATTAAGGGAGCGCGAAAAAGGTCCTAACGGAAATAACCACGGGATGTTCCAGAAACGCTGGGCTGACCATGATTATCATGAAGAGGGTGGAGAGTCCATTGCTATGGTTCAAAATCGTAACATAGAGGCGCTGAACGAAATTCTATTAGATAATACGGATAAAGAGATTGTTATAGGAACCCATGGTACAGCTCTTAGTACCATATTGAATTTTTATGATAACAGTTTTGGATGTGAAGATTTTCTGAGAATTATAGATTGGATGCCATATATTATCGAACTGGATTTTGAAGGCGATAAGTTGGTTGGCAAACAGGAACATTGTTATGTGGAGAAGGAATTTAAGGGCAAGCAGCGTGCGGATAAGAAGCAGTAAAAGATTTTGAGTAAATCCGATTTGCGTAAAAAGTAGAAATTTGATTAGGAGAGCAATTATGGCAAATTTAGTTGTAAGATATGCCGAAAGAGAAGAGCTTGAGTCTGTAAACAAAATCCGCAAACAGGTCAATGAGGTTCATGTTAAGGGACGCTCAGACATATTTCGTAAGGATGGGTGGCAGTTTATAGAGTCTTTTATATACACAAGATTTGAGGAGGCAAACAGTGGGGTTATTATTGCTTCTATGGAGGATGAAATCGTTGGATTTGCTGTAGTTCAGTATATAGTAAAACCGGAATCTCCCTATAATAAGGAGCGAAGATATTTCCATATAGAGGAGTTTGGGGTAGATGAAAGGCACAGACGAAAAGGCATTGCCACAGCCATCATTGAGTTTGCCAAGGATGATGCAAAAGAGCGGGGCTTTGATAGAATAGAACTTGATATGTGGGAGTTTAATGAAGGTGCATTGGCCTTTTATGAAGGTGTGGGTTTTAAGACTTTTAGAAGATACATGGAATGTTATGTAGAAGAATAATAATCTTACAGTGGAAGAAGCAGGAACTTGTTGCGCTTGTATTAGAGCACAGGTTCCTGTTTGCATTTTATGTTGTTTTCTTGTTAATCAAGCAACAATATGTTAGACTGAAAACAACAAGGTATTTTGGTGGAGGGTGATTATATGAAGGGGAACAGATATCAATTTAACATGAGTTCTGAAAAGGACCCGATAACCGGTATTGAGGTTGTGAGAATTACGGATAATAAGGCGCTGTATGACAGGCCGTATTTTACCACACCGCAGTTTAGTGCAGATGGGAAATACACCATATTTGTGTCAGATTTTACCCATACATCCATTGTTTCCAATCCGGATGCACCGGCCATTGGAAAGATTGGTTTCGGCGAATTATTCCTGCTGGATATTGAAAAGGGTGAGGCCCTTCAGGTTACCCAGGGTGAGGCCATTAAGATGGGACATGGTGCCCACGCAATGCTTTCTAAGGATGGTAAGAAGGCGTACTATTACAGCAATGAGTATTTGAAATGTGTCGATTTGACTACATTGGAATCGGAAGAGCTGATGAAGGTTCCTTTTTTATATAATTTCCACAGTTTAACGATGACAGATGACGGAAGGTATATTGGATTCACGGTGGTTGAAGAAGTGCCCCTAATCACAAGTCAGTTTACAGACCCTTTTTCCGGTTCTGCGCCGGGAGGAAGAGAACGGTTTTTCAAACAGCCAAGCAGTCTTGTAATTAGGTATGATATGGAGAAGAAAACCGGTGGTGTTGTAACCGGCGGTCATGATCGGATTACGCATACCAGTTTTAAGCCGGATGATGGGGATTACATGGTGTTTTGTCATGATGGTCCATGGGAATTAGTACAGCGTATGTGGACGGTAAAGGTGTCTACAACCCAAGTATCTCCTCTTGTTGTGCAACAAAAGCATCTGGAACGAGTGGGACATGAATTTACAACAGCAAAAGGAAGAATCGGTGCCCAATATTCCTATCGTTATAGGGCGGATATGGAATATTTTATGAATGCAGATATTTTGGTAGATTTTGACGGCAAGAATGAGGAGCGTTTCTATTATCCGTTTCTGCGGCCGGAGCATATAAATGTAAATTACGATGAAACCTATGCAGTTGGTGACAGGGCAATGCTTTCAGCTGATATGAAGGATAGTAATAAGTACATTGCGTTGATTGAATATGACAGAAATTATCACAAAGCGAATACAAATCTTCTGTGTTGTCACGGGTCTTCCGGCAGAAAGCATGCACATACGCATCCGGTATTTACGCCGGATGGTAAACACATTATGTTTTCTTCGGATAAAGAGGGTAGTCTCAATATTTATATGGTTGAGGCGGATTTGAACAAAACAGTGAGAAGCATTTAAGGATTGGAGGATGGAAAATGAAAATAGGATTTATAGGTCTTGGTAAAATGGGCCTTCCCATGGCAAAGAATCTGTGCAAGGCAGGTTACAGTGTGTATGTACATTCCGGCAATAGTGATAGTCAGGCTCAAATGCTGCAGGATGGAGCACTTGCTATAAACAGTTTTAATGAAATGGCACAGCTGTGCGACGTGGTGATAACCATTGTTCCTGCTGATAAGGAGATTAAGGAGCTTTATCTTTCGGCAGACGGTCTGATAGCAAACGCAAGAGAAGGTGTTACATTCATTGACATGACATCTGCCAAGGGTAATACCAAGGAGCTTGTAAATGAAGAGATGAAAGCTTCGGACAAGAAACTTCAATTCGTGGATGCGCCCGTCAGCGGTGGAGTAGCGGGTGCAGTGAATGGTGCACTTACTATTATGACAGGCTGTGAAAAAGATACTTTTGAAGCTGTGAAGCCCATACTTGAGGCAATGGGAAAAAATATCATCTACACAGGAGATGTAGGAACTGCATCTAATGTAAAGCTGTTAAATCAAATGCTGAATGCAGGTAATACCGCAGTAGCAGCAGAAGTTCTGTGCATGTCGAGAAAATTGGGTGTTGATGACGAGGTGTTGAAAAATGTTGTGAGCCAGAGCAGCGGACAGAGCTTTGTATTCGACAAAAATGTTACCAAATTTATGATGAGTGGAGAGCACACACCGGGATTTCGCTTGAATCTTATGAAAAAAGATGTGGGTCTTTTCATTGATGCGGCGAATGAACTGGAAGGCTTTACCCCTGTGACGCATCTGGTTTATGAATTGTTCCGTGCATGTGCTAATAGTGGTATGGGCGATTTGAATTACACAAGTATTCATAAATGGATAGAGGAAAATCAGTGAGATTTTTTGAAGAAAGCTATTGACTCCTACGTTACGTAATAGTTTAGAGTATACTTGTCGAGAGGAGGGAAAAGCCATTGATGACAGTAAATGAAGTAGCCAAATTGACCGGAGTGAGTATACGCACTTTGCAATATTATGATACCATAGGTCTTCTGCCGCCAACGGAATATACAGAGGCAGGATATCGACTGTATGACGATACAGCAATGGAACGACTACAACAAATTCTGTTGTTTAAGGAGCTTGAATTCCCATTAAAAGAGATTAAGAAGATAATTGCTGCTCCTAATTTTGATAGAAACAAAGCGTTAGAGCAGCAAATAGAGTTGCTGACTATGAAGAAAGAGCATCTTGAAAATCTGATTGATTTCGCTCGCAAAATAAAAACGACAGGAGTGAGTAAAATGGAATTTAATGTATTTGACACCACCAAAATGGATGAGTACGCCAAGAAGGCAAAAGAACAATGGGGACAGACTCCGGAATATAAGGAATATGAAGGGAAGACAAACAACCAGTCTCCCGACACACAAAAAATGGCTTGGCAAAATCTTATGCTTATATTCGTAGAGTTTGGGAAAATGAAGGACAAGAGCCCTGAGAGTGAAGCGGTACAGTTGCAGGTTAAAAAACTGCAAGACTATATCTCCGAGCATTTTTACAAATGTTCCAAGGAGATTTTAAAAGGGCTTGGTGAAATGTATGCTTCCGGAGGAGAATTTACGGAAAATATTGATAAAGCTGCCGGAAGCGGAACTGCTGTATTTGCAGCAAAAGCTATAGAGGTTTATTGCGGATAATATAGGCAGGCGAAATGGACAGACCTTGTGGAGAGGAATACTCTCTATAAGGTCTGTATTTGTATGAATATGTACTTGCGAGAGTTAATTGAAACCGGAAGTGTGTTGTGTTATTCTAAATGAAAGAAGTAGGATGGGAGTTGCAAGGATGTCAATTGGCTTAAAACGAGGAACGGTCGCAGTCCTGCCACATAAAACAGAATGGGATATAGCTGCACAAGAGACTATCAATAAATTAAAGGATATATTAAAGGATGATATTGTTGATGCGCAGCATATTGGAAGTACGTCAATAAGGAATATTTGTGCCAAGCCCATTATTGATATTGTTGTCGGAGTAAAGTGTTTCGATAGAATGATGATTCATAACGAGGAGTTGATGGCAAATGGCATTGTGTATCGAAGGCAAGACCATCCGGGGCAGCATCTATATGTGTGTGGCGATATAGACAATGATATCCAAACACATTTTATCCATGTAGTAATCTGGGGGCAAAAAGCGTGGAACAACTATATAAATATGCGCGATTATTTGAATGCCCATGAAGAAATCGCAAAGGAATATTCTGATTTAAAAGAAAGATTGGCTAATGAGTATCCAGAGGACAGACCGGCATATACGAGCGGAAAAAGTGTATTCATTGAAACTGTTTTACGAAGCGCAGAGGAGTGGCGAAAACATGATTAGAGAAGATACCATAGATGAATATTTGGCAGTATCAAAATACATAAACTGGAACGACAACTGCATTATAGCTAAAGCGGATGAATTCAAGCAGAAGTATAATGATGAATTATCTCTGGTTAAGGCTGTTTATGAGTTTGTACGCGATGAAATTAAGCACTCCTGGGATGTGCAGGACAAGCGAGTGACCAAATCAGCCACAGAGGTGTTGGAACAAGGTGTCGGTATCTGTTGGGCAAAAGCAAATCTTCTTGCTGCATTACTTCGCGCATGTGGGATTCCAACAGGTATCTGTTACCAGCGTCTTACATTGGGGGATGTGCCGGAAACCGGATTTTGCATTCATGCATTAAATGCTGTTTATATTAGATCGCTGGATAAATGGATTCGTTTGGACGCAAGAGGTAATAAAACAGCTGTAGATGCTCAGTTTGATTTGGAGCAGGAAAGGTTAGCTTTTCCTGTGCGTAAGGACCTTGGAGAAGAGGATTATGGGATTATTTATGCAAATCCATCAGCCAAGTTGATGAAGGTATTGGAAGAAAATACCGATGCACTTTATATGTATTTGAATTGTTTGCCAGACAGTATTTTTGAGTATAAAAGAGCAACCATAGAAGATATAGATGAACTTGTAAGAACCAGAATTATTGTCCTTCGGGCAGCCAACAAATTATCTGCCGAAGTGGACATGTCTGTGGTGGAGAAAGAGTCCTATGCATATTACAAGCGGGCATTGGAGAGTGGAGAGCACATTGCATATCTGATATATGACAACGAGACTTTTATCGGTGCAGGCGGAGTCAGCTTTTATCAGGTGATGCCCACATACCATAATCCAAGCGGTAAAAAAGCATATATTATGAATATGTATACAGCTCCGGAATACCGCAGACAGGGAATCGCATCTCATACATTGGACTTGTTGGTAAAGGATGCAAAGGAGCAAGGCGTTTCACAGATTGCGTTAGAGGCAACGGATATGGGTAGACCATTGTATGAAAAATATGGATTTGTTAAGATGGAAGATGAGATGAAATTGGTATGATATATCCCAAAGCACAAAAGATTTCCAATAGGAAGGAGACCATTGTATGGATGCTGATTCTATTTTGAAAAAATTATTTGGAGATACTACTGATTTCGATATGGCGGCATTTGATTGCTATGCCAGAGACCATTTTGGCATTATTATTCCGATATATGAGGAGTATGCCGGTCAAATGAAAAGCCACTGCCATCCGGCTTATGAAATTGTGATTGATTTCGGCAGAGATTCGGACAAGCCCATGCATTATTGGGCTACCATTACTTCGCCGGAAGTAATACATAAAACCGATTTTAATATGCATTGTTACCGGATTTTCATTGAGAAGGAATATTTTGAAAGCAGGTATCTGATGTATGCGCAGGCAGTTCCGGTGTTTGAAGGAAAGGCATTTGAGTTTTGCTCAGATATATTGAAGGCGTTGAATACCTTTGTCTTTGAGTACAGCAAGTCCATGATGAATTCGGATGTGACTCTTGACTCTCAGACAGAAATTATTACCCACTGGCTTATCAGAAGTATCTTTGGGGAAACCTTGGATATGCGCGCGGTGTCTTCGGATTATTCGTTGGCGAGAGCACAGCATTATATTGAGCAGCATTACATGGAAAATATCACGGTTGAAAAACTGGCCGGTCTGGGATATATGTCAAAGACTACATTTAACAGACGATTCAAGAAGGAACTTGGTATCACGCCCATTGAGTATCTTATAGAAGTGCGAATTAAGATGGCCAAATTGATGCTTAAGAGAAAAGAAAATCCCGTGACCGATATTGCAATGCGGTGTGGGTTTGGAAGTAGCGCACACTTTTCCTCCTGTTTTCAGAAAAACGTGGGGCTTACGCCTACGGAATATCGGGACAGACATGCGGATTAGCATTATTTTGCAAAATTATGGCAGTATTTTAAAAGAGTACATCTGAAAATTCTTGTATAATGACTCAAATTTATACAAGGAGAGTGAATGTTATGAATGAAAAAGAGATGTACGAATTGATGAATGCAAACCTTGGGTTTTATCTTGCTACGGTGGAGGGAGATCAGCCTCATGTCAGGGGAATGATGTTGTATCGTGCGGATGAAAACGGTATCATTTTTCACACTGCTTCCACGAAGGATGTGTATGCCCAGATGAAGGCCAATCCTAAGGTAGAGTTGTGTTTTAATGGTGGTGGTACACAGATTCGTGTAACCGGAATTGCAGAGCAGGTAGTGGATGATGATCTTCGGGAGGAAATCTTTCATCATCCGACCAGACAGTTTTTACAGGCATGGAAAGAAAACGGAATAGACCATTTGTTGCAGATTTTTGTGGTAAAAAATTGTGAGGCGGTTACATGGACCATGGCTACCAATTTTGAGAAGAAGGTACCGGTTGCATTGTGTAATGGTAAAACTCACACCAATGGTGCGACAAATTAATTTTTTTATTTTGCAACCGTTTTCTGTCCTGTTTGGTGTTATAGGTAAAGGAAAGAAAGTAGGTAGCAGGATATGGTAATGGTGTTTGCATTATTTCTTATAGGTTTACTTGTGTTAGGTGCGATTGGATTATTGTTGCTTGTCATTGGTTTGCTTATGGGCGCTTTGAGCATAAGAAAAACAAAGCGCTTGAAAGACAAGGAGCAGTACACGCACAAAATGGCAGGTAAATATGCATTTTCGTGTGTGTTGATTGTATTGGGGTCCGTTCTGACAATACCGGCTATTTGTTTGCTGGTTATAAATGGAGGGCTGACCATTTATACAGATAATGCAGATTTTCATAATCTGGAATATCAGATTAGATATGGTACTGCAGAAGATGTAGAAAGAGTTCTGAAAGAGGGAGCACCGGCAGAGAGCGCCTTTCGATATGAACGCAAGAATATAGCTGCCGAAGGTGGAGAAAGCACAGTATTTCATTATCTTATGTATGCTAATAATATTGAGCAGCGCGAGGAAAAGATACAGCTGTTAATTAATTATGGTGCGGATATTGAACGTCGGCAGTATGAATGCGATGGTTCGGCTACGGAGCATACAAGTGAAGATGGGCCGGACAATTACGGTTGTGGTGAGACACCTTTGATGATTGCCTGTTATGCGAATGAATATGATGCTGTAAAGGTGTTGCTGGAAAATGGAGCGGACGTCAATGCGATGGATCACCACGGGAAAACACCTCTGGTGTATGTGATACATAAGAATGATTACAACAGCGATGAGACTCTACAGGCGGAAATTGTTAAATTGCTTTTGGAGTACGGTGCAGACCCCGATATACGTGGATTGTATAATGAGACTGCATTAGAGGAAGCAAGGAAGTATGAGAAGTACGAGATAGAGAGTGTTTTGTTGAAGAATTAACTACAAATATTTCGGGCAAAATCAATGGTTGCAAAATTACTGTTGATTTTGCCTTTTTAGTTTTTAATAAAAGGAATTGAATAAATTTTGTCGAATAGTATATTTACAGGATGATAAAAGTCCAGCGGTGAAATGTCAAGTGAAATAAAATAAAAAATCTTTTTATCTTTGATATATTTCGCAAAAACAAAAAACGACCACCTAAGCCCTGTCGACCATGTTTTTTCAAAAATGAGCAGGGC
>SVFL01000078.1 GCA_015056885.1 Lachnospiraceae bacterium | reverse complement strand
CACCTTTTCAACCACACCACAGTCCAGAAATGCCTGATTTAACTTCACAAAATCTTCGGATATGTGCGGCTGCTGTGCATTGTAATGCTTGCGCATATAAATATTATGTCTGCTACCGTCAGGCATGCATACAGTCAGCTCCATGGGCTTGTCTGCCAAACGATTAGGGATATTCAACACCTCTTCCACACTATGAATAAAGGTGTTTCTCTCATGTCCCACACCCACCAACAAAATTTTTCCATTCCTTTGGCGCAGCCTGTCATAACACCCTCCCGGTGTGCATGGCGTATTGCAATACTCCTCCCCTGCCACATATTCTGCCGCATCAGCCCCATATGCCGCCATACTGTGTGTAGGATGTAGAGAGCGCACTACTCCCTCACGCTTGCGGAACAAATTTGTCAAAACTCCCACACAACTCTCCGTATTCGCAGGGTCATACACAGGATTCTGCGCATTTACATTGGCCCATGTATGGGTGGGCAACAAGAGAAGCCCCTGGGCAAAATACTCCTGCCAAGCATCCAACACAGTGTCCGCACCACCTTCAACCTCACCAATGGACTTCATGGAAGAATGGATTAATATGGTGTCTGTATGTTTTAAACTCATCTGTTCTAATTGCTTTATTAATTCTGCTTTTGTATACATCTCATGTCCTCATTTGTATTATTTAGACTGTAACTTCCCCTGCCAGAACACGCTTATAATCCTCCAGATTCTTCCGAAGAAGCTCCGGTGTATTCAACTCAAAGGGACATTTCGTCTTACACAATCCACAGTTCAGGCAGTTCTCTATCTTATTCATCTCCGTCTGCATTTCCTCAGACAACCAGTTTGCCGAAGGGGCTCTGCGCAACAACAGAGACATTCGTGCACATTGATTAATCATAATTCCTGCCGGGCAAGGCATACAATAACCACAGCCTCTGCAGAAATCTCCGGCAAGTTCCGCCCGCTCCTTCTCGATATATTCTTTCAGTTCTCCATCATACGCAGGAGTCTCATCCATGAATGCCAGCCATTCCTCAAGTTCAGACATTCTCTGAATCCCCCAGATAGGCAACACATTGTCATACTGCGTCATAAAAGCCATCGCCGCCTTAGAATTGTGAATCAGACCACCAGCCAGCCCTTTCATGGCGATAAAGCCCATATTAGCCGCCTTACAGGCCTCTACCAACTCAATCTCCCGTTTGGCAGACAAATAACTGAAAGGGAACTGCATAGTCTCATAAAGTCCCGATTTCACACAGTCAAAAGCAACTTCTATCTTGTGTGCCGTCACACCAATATGACGGATTTTGCCTTGTGCCTTGGCCTCTAACATACACTCATACATTCCTGTGCCGTCCCCGGGCGCATAACACTGGTTCACACAATGAAACTGATAAATATCAATATAATCCGTCCGCAAATTCTTAAGAGACGTATCCAAATCTTTCCAAAACTGTTCCGGAGTCTTCGCCATGGTCTTGGTGGCAATAAAAAGCTTGTCACGCATGCCATCGAAGGCTTCCCCCATCTTCTCCTCACTGTCGCTATAGGCTCTGGCCGTGTCAAAAAAACGCATGCCACCTTCATAGGCTCTGCGTAAAATTTCCACGGCTATTTCCATATTCACACGCTGCACAGGCAATGCTCCGAAAGCATTCTGAACTGTTGTAATACCGGTGGAACCAAGTGTAATTTGCTGCATAATATCAAGCTCCTTTTGTAATGTCCCATTTACTTATTGAGATGGCTGGTAGCATCTGCAGTGTCGATTGAGATACCTAATCGACTGCACATACTCATAGTCACAAATAAACAAATGAAATTTGCAATTCGCATCTTGATTACATCATATCACATATAATATGCTTTCTCAATTCAAGTATCTCCTAGGAAACAATTTCCATGGAAACTATCTCTATAATTTCCGGAATCGGAATTTCGGTTCCGTCCGTCATAAGTAAAAGCTGTTCATATTCTTTTATTTTCCGCACAACTCCCCTGACAGTCACATAGGCACCACCGGATTTTCGTTCATCCGGCACAAAATAGGTAACAGCAATTTGTGTTTGTCCGGCCTGCCCTTCATATCCCTGCTTTGATGCATTCGCATGGGCCTGTAGCTGTTCCTTTATCTTATTCAGCTGCTGATTCAAGGCTTCCTTGCTGTACTCATCCAACTCTATGCGTTCATCAGTAAGCCTCGCAGTCTCTTTCACCGCATCCTCATATCCTGTCAGCGCCGCAAAAGGTGAAAACTGAGCTGCTCTGTCCTCCACCGGCATGTGAGGACGCTTGTCGGACTGATGATGCGGCAAATCGATAATATCTGCATATTTTTCATAATTACTTGAACTCATGCCGCACCTCCCTGCCAGCGTTTTTATTCCATCATATCAAGCCCCGCACTACGCCTTATGTCCTCCAATTTGGGCATTACGATCCTTAGCAGTAGCGCCCTCCTGCAAATTCATTCCCTTCAGAATCGCATTTTTTCCATACTTTTTCTTAATATCCAAAAGCGCCTGTTGAATATGTCTTTCCTTCTCCAACTCTTCTTCCCGGGCCTTACGCTCCCGCTCCAATGCCTCATAATCCGTAAACAAATCTAACTGCTCCGGCACATCTGACTTTACCACAGAAGCTTCCTCCACCACACGATTGGCTCCGATGGTAATACGACGCACCAAAAGATTTGGATCAACAATCCGGTCAAACAACTCCATCACCGCATCGATTATCAGTCTTGTGGATGAAGTTGGCCTATCCAGATTTACAGTTCCATGAGCATGCTTGGGAATTTTGCGCCCATAGGGGTCGGTGGTCACAGGCCCTTTGTATTTACGCCTGCGTTCCGGGTCCGTAAGATTCTCGATATCGTACCCTAAAGTCAATACCATCTGATCCGTCACCAGACCCTTATCCACCAAATCAAGCACCAAAAGATCCGTCATTTCCCGCACTACCAGCTTGGTCATCTTGGCATCATAGGCACAGTGTAACACCTGTCCGGAACTGATGCTGTTACTGGTGGGCTTATATGCCTTAATCTGTGCAAGATTGCAAGGCTCCCACCCCCATGCATGGTCTATCAGTAATTCCGCATTAACTCCAAAAGTGCGATACAGCCAATCCTCTCCCCATTCCGAAAGAGACATCCTCGCCACATCTCCCATGGTAAAAATCCCCTGGGCCTCCAGTTTGGTAGCATAGCCTCTTCCCACACGCCAAAAATCTGTAAGAGGCCTGTGATTCCACAAAAGCTTTCGGTAAGACATCTCATCCAACTCCGCAATGCGTACCCCTTGCTCATCTGCCGGAACATGCTTAGCCACAATATCCATAGCAACCTTGCACAAATACAGATTGGTGCCGATGCCTCCTGCCGCAGTAATACCTGTGGTATCCTGCACATCCAGAATCATCTTCTGAGCCAGCTGACGTGCCGTCATTTTATACGCCTGCAAATAACCCGTCACATCGATAAAAACTTCATCAATCGAATAGACGTGAATATCCTCCGGCGCCACATATTTCAAATACACATTATAAATCTGCGTGCTGTACTTCATATACAACGCCATTCGCGGAACAGCCGCAATATAATCCAGTTCCAAAGCAGGATTCTCAGCCAATTCCTTCGCATCAATCGACTTCCCTGTAAAGTTATGCCTCGGCGCATGATATCTGCGCTGTGCATTCACCTGTCTGACCTTCTGCACCACCTCAAAAAGTCTGGCTCGTCCCGGGATACCGTAAGCCTTCAGACTGGGCGTAACTGCCAGACAGATTGTTTTCTCCGTCCGGGCCGCATCCGCTACTACCAAATTGGTAGTCAACGGATCCAAGCCTCGCTCCCTACACTCAACGGAGGCATAGAAAGACTTTAAATCAATACAGACATATGTGCGATTTTCTGACATTTCCTGACTATTTATAGTCTTTCACCTCCGCTTCAAAATATTTTGTGGCAGCTAAATTCTATTCTCTCTTACGCATGAAAACTTAATCCATACCCCAATAAAGTAAAGATGATATATACAACCACCATACTTATAATCCAATTCTTAATAGCTCCCTTGTTCTTTATTTTTTCCAGTATCAGCAATACTATTTGTGCTATCAAACAAAAAAGCCAGATAAACCAAAAACCTATTAATCGAAAACCTATAATGATTTCAAAAGCTTCTGCTCCATAACGTAATGTTTGATCACCAAAAAATCCCGGACTTACTCCGCAAAAAGCACCGATTACTCCTGATATAACTAATAATATGTACGGAATAAACAATACATAAAAATATTTTTTTGTTGAGTTTTCCATAAAATTAGTCTCCTTCATCTTACACTATTTTTCCAAATCTCTGCTCAAGGCAACACACTATACCTAAAACTTGTACTCATCCTCATTCTCCGAGTCAGTTTTCTTAGACTCTGCTCTATACGCAAAAATTAGACCTAGAATCCTTGAAAATTTCAATGTTTTTGGATCTCCTGTGGTAGAAATCTCTGTAAACTCAGATTGCAAAATTATCATCACCCGGATGGCGATTGGATTGTGAATGAAAAAAC
This sequence comes from Lachnospiraceae bacterium, assembly GCA_015056885.1. Lineage (GTDB taxonomy): Bacteria > Bacillota > Clostridia > Lachnospirales > Lachnospiraceae > Acetatifactor. The sequence goes on along the minus strand of SVFL01000078.1, from coordinate 4,760 downwards.
GCCATAACACCTAATTTGTCAGTTCTCAACAATAAACCGGGCCTTATCCACCTAAACCCAAATAAAAACAAGCCTACCACAACGACTCTCTGTGTGCAGCAAACCTATTTTACCCAAACACTATCTTCAAATCCCCTAAAACACCACCTGTACCAGCAACATATAGCACACTGTCCCACAAACAATGCTCACAAGGGTATTTCTCTTCCACACATACAAAATTCCCACCACAAGGCAGGCAATCAGCGAAGGTACAAAACCTCCCACACTGGTAAATGTCACCCCCTTTAAGCAATACACCACCAACATTCCCATGATTGCATAAGGCAAAATTTTTCCAAGCTTTTGTATGATTTTCGGAGTCTTTTTATCGCCTCCCAGTACAAGAAATGGCAGAAAGCGCAAGGAAGCCGTCACCAGTACCATCACAGCCACAGCATACCAGATATGCATCTCACTCATTCTCAGGTACCTCCTTGTACAGACATAATAACAACGCTATGATGAGCATTGTTGGAATCAGGAAGCTTTCGCTTCCGAATATCACCAAACATACTACCGATGATACCACGCCGATGATTGCAGGCGCATGATTTTTGGTGGTCAGCCACTGCTCCAGAAACACCGTGACAAACAGTGCCGTCAAAGCAAAATCAATACCCTCGCTGTTGAATTTCACAAGAGAACCTACCACTACACCAAGAACCGAACCGGTAATCCAATAAATATGGTCAAACAAGGACACAAACAAATAATAATTCTTCCGTTCTTTCTCCGGAATATTTGGGTTGTCACTACATACTAAAGAATACGTTTCATCTGTAAGCGCAAATATCAAATAGGGCTTCCTTGCTCCGGTATTTTTATACCTGTCAATCATGGAGATTCCATAGAATAAATGTCTTGCATTCACCATCAAAGTGGTCAGCGCCACAGTCACCAACGAAGCTCCACCGGTAAACAAACCGATTGCCACATATTGCATGGACCCTGCGTAAATCAAAAGACTCATTAAAAAGGCATGCAAAAGACTGTAGCCATTGACCTTAATAATAATACCAAAACCAAAGCCCAGCACCAAATATCCAGTCAACACAGGTAACGTATCCACCAGTGCTGCTTTTATCGTTTTTTTCATGTTACTAATTCACTTTCATATATGTATTTTTCTAATACCAAAGGCACCCACTATCTGATAAAATTCGTGCGCGCAGGTGCTTCCTTCTCCGGCAATCCGTATGCTTCCTTACCGAGCTGAATACTCTTTATCAAAAAGCTCATATTTCTTGCCAAAGTACGCATAGTCTGCATACCCTCTTCATCCTGCACTGCCTCACCCGGTCCGCGACCATGCACACTGTTCCAATACTGGCTTGATGCCACAGGCATACCGCTGATGGTAAAATACTTGTTCAGCTGGTCAAAGGTAGCTGACAAACCGCCTCGTCTTGCCGCAACCACACTTGCCCCCACCTTCATAGTCTTATCACAATGGGCGGAGTAAAAAAGACGATCTAAACAAGCCGTCAATGTACCATTCGCAGAAGCATAATAAACCGGGCTTCCCACCACAATTCCATCACACTCTGCAAACTCTCTGGCACATTCATTCACCACATCATCAAATACACACTTCCCCAACTCGCTACATCTGCCGCAACCGATACAACCTCTCACATCCAGATGGCCCACCTGAATGGTAACAGTCTCAATTCCTTCCTGGTCAAAAATTTTCTCCATCTCCTTCAAAGCAGTTGCAGTGTTTCCTGTTGCTCTGGGGCTACCGTTAATCATTAATACTTTCATTGTTCTCCTCCGTTCTCTTTCTATTTTAATTCCTTATGCCAAAATGCGCAAAATCCCACGACATTCGTTATCGTAATCCAGCCAATGTCAATCAATACATACCGTACCGGGTTCAGACATTCCATAGCCGAGACCTGAGCAATCTGCCCCGTAGGATTTAAATCAAACAATATTTCCTGCAACAGACTTCCGGACTCATTCTGTATAAAAAAGGTGTTGGAATACATACCCACAAATAACATTGCAAATGCAAAAACCATACATGTCACCGCTGCCGTTGTTTTATTTCCAATTAGCATTGACAACATACAAAATATGCTGATATATGTCATACTTGTCAAAAATCCCAATATAAAAAATATGCCGATTTCATCAAATGATATATTTCTCTCAAACATTCCCAAGCCAATCGTCAATGTAAATGCAAAAGTGACTAAATACATCGCCGCTCCCCCTGCCCAATTGGCAAGTTGATTGGAAAAATAAATACTGCCTTTCCTGTTACCGGAAAAGACCTTGTTACGGATAAAACCACCTTCGTAGTCACTTCCACAAACCATACTGACCAGAACCGATGCCGCAATTCCATACATTGTCATTGGCAGAAAAACCACTCTGTCCAATCCAACCTCATAATCCATGGCAGTGTTCTGCATCACAATCATCATAGATGCTATAAATAGCATAAATAAGGTGCAGATTTTAATCCACTTCATACGAAACATTTTAAACATATCTGCCTGTATCACACGCGCTCCTCCAACATACTCACAAAAAATTCTTCCAGATTCTCATCCTGCTCATAACACCGTAACACCTCGCATCCCTGTTCCTTCAGGGCGATTACAAGGTCTGTTATCGTAATTTTAGAATGAATATTTAATTTGTAAGGTTGCATCACATCATATGTAATCTGCCTTTTTTGAAGAGTCTCCTCCGCCACTGCCTGATCGCTCACGGTAATACACAGTGTCCTCTTACACTCCTGTTCCAACTCCTCTGCGGTCATCTGTCTGATGATACACCCCTTATCAATAAAAATATAATGGGTAGCTACCTTGGTCAATTCTTCCAACATATGACTGGAAATCAAAAAAGTAATTCCTTTTTCCCGGTTAAGATTAAGAATCAGTTTTCTCAACAAAATAATGCCCTGAGGGTCAAGTCCATTCATCGGTTCATCAAGAATAATAAACTCGGGCTCCCCCTCAAGAGCCATGGCAAGTCCTAATTTTTGCTTCATTCCCAGAGAGAAATCCTTAACTTTTTTCTCTTTTACATGCTCCAAACCTACTGTATTTAAAAGTTCTTCTATTCCATCAAAAGAACACCGCCCTTTTATCCGAAACAGCTGTCGCATATTTTCCTCAGCCGTCATTTCCGGATAAAAAGCCGGAGTCTCCACAATAGCACCAAGATTGTCAATAAAAGTATTGTATTCTCCACTGTCAGCCTTCTGCAAACCGGTTAAAATTCGCAGCATAGTCGTCTTTCCGGCACCGTTTTTGCCTACAAATCCGCATATGGAACCCTTTTGAATCTGAAAAGAGACATCTGACAAAACATTGCATTTACCGTATCTTTTACATATATTATTTACTTCTACTACCTTAATCATTCCCCGTTTCCTCTTTCTGAAGCTCCACAATTACAATCTCAGGCCTGTTATTTACCCTCACCGGAACCACACTGTTACCGATTCCTCTACTGACCACCATAGTAGTCGTGCCTTCCGTGTAAATGCCCGCATCATACTCCGGTAAAAATCCCTGTCCCGGTGCAACCACTCCACCCACAAAAGGTATCCGTACCTGGCCACCATGGGCGTGACCGGTAAAAACGATATCCACATCCTCTTTCACATAGGTTTCGAACAGTTCCGGCCTATGAGACAAGAGCACAGTAAATTCATCATTATTTTTTAATTTCTGTAACTGTGAACGAAAAGGATTGCCTCCAAAATAATAACGAAAGGTCGGGTCATCCACTCCGATTAATTGCATGGAATCCCCACCCTTTTCTAAAATCACCGCCTCATCATGCATTACATCAACACCTACGGCAAGCAAACCTGCCTCAAGTCGTTCATATTCCTTTTCCAGCCATCCTTCGTGATTCCCTGTCACATAATAACATGGGGCAATCGCTGCTGCCCTCCGGGCAAATTGGATTGCAACTTCTACATCGGTATGATTCGAATCCACCATATCTCCGGTAATTACAATAATATCCGGTTGGTGCTCTTCCAACATTTGTATCAAAACATTGTTATCCTTGCCAAACTTCGCATTATGCAAATCAGAAATCTGAGCTATTTTGTAGCCTTCAAAAGCTGTAGGGAGGTCTGCATCCGACACGGTTATACGGGATAGCTGAACTGTGACATTACTCCAGCTTAACCATACGAGAATTACTGCTGTTATTCCGTACAAAATCCATTTCTTTTTGCTGACTTTGCCAGACTTATCTTTCTTTTGTTGCTCCATATTGTCCTACAATTCCATCTCCTATTTTTTACTACTTAACTCCAGGTCTTCTGCTCGCCGGTAACAGGTGTAATAACCGGTTTACCATCTCTATCTAAAAGAGGCGTAAGACCACCTGCGTAACCACTTATATGATAGACATAATTTACTCCTGTCTCTCTATCCACCCAAATCTCTGTCACATTCATTGCTCCCTGTGAATACACTTTTTCAAATCTTTCCTTTGCCATTTTTCATTCTCCTTGCTCTTTATTTATATTGCAAATATTCAATCAAAGCCTCTACAACTCAATTGTCAGAATTACTAAAGGGGCGTACATAAACCTTTTCATATTTATACGCCCCTCGTATAATATTTTTTAGATACATAAATGTACCTTGATAACTTAATTTATTTTGTTCAATAGGCTTAGTTAAGCCCATGATATAATTGTCCTAGTGTCAATCAGGTAATAGTTCTTTCTCCCC
>SVFL01000014.1 GCA_015056885.1 Lachnospiraceae bacterium | reverse complement strand
CAGACTCGCAAGCAAGCTTGCTCGTTGTCGCGGCGTTCGCCGTATTGTCCACTGTCTAAATATGCTCTTACGTGTGCAAGCACCCGACGAGCAGTATTTAGCCACTGTCCAGCATGGCTCATTGCTGCGCGCAAACTTTCAGTTTGCCAAAGAGTCAAATTTCGATTTGAAAGTCTGAGGGGAGAATGATATGTATAAAGCAATTTTCATGGATTTTTACGGCACAATTGTATATGAAGACGGAGAGGTTGTTAAAAGAATCAGCCAAATGATTTATGAAACCGGAAATGCTCAGAGTGCATCGCAGGTGGATGTCTATTGGTGGAAAAGATTTAAAACATTATTTGAGAATTCTTATGGTGAAACTTTTAAAACGCAGCGGGAACTTGAAACACAATCGCTTATGGATACAATTGCGCATTTTGGTTCGTCAGAGGATGGTGAGAAGTTAAGTAAAGAGATGTTTGAATATTGGATGAGGCCTCCTATTTTCGAAGAGTCAAAACAGTTTTTTCAAGAGTGTACGCTACCCATTTATATTGTGTCAAATATTGACAGGGCAGATGTGTTGGCAGCGCTCGAGTACCATGGTCTAAATCCTCAAGGTGTATTTACAAGCGAAGATGCTAAATCCTATAAACCGAGGACGGAAATATTTGAACTGGCATTAAGAATGAGTGGATTAAAAGCAAATGAAGTTCTTCACATTGGCGATTCTCTAAGTAGCGATATAAAGGGAGCAGGTTTGGCCGGAATAAAAGCCATATGGATCAATCGTGAAGGGAAAGAGATTACGGAAGTGGTTACTGATGTTGGAAATTTGATGGAAGTGTTAACTTATATATAAAGAGAAAAATAATACCGGGGATGGAGCACTGGTTGTCCATCTATATGAAGTCTTTTTTGTAGGTTGGGTCTGGGCAGTCATTTTCTGTTTCTGAGACCCAAAATGAAAGAATTTATGGGTGAATTAGACAGTTTTTAGAGAGGATTTGGGTCTCAGAGAGGAAGAATGCTTTGTTAGACCCAAGAAGTTCCTATAATTTGGGTCCCAGAGGCAGAAAAGCTTCTTTTAGACCCAAGTGGCTGGAATTATGATAAAATTATTAAAACAAAGCGAAAAGGAGCAGCGTATGATTAATTTTAATGTTCCGCCTTATGTGGATAAGGCAGCCGTTTATATACAGGAATGTGTACAGAATCAGAAAATATGTGGTGATGGACCGTATACGAAGAAGTGTAATGAGTGGTTCGAGGAGCGTACAGACAGCAAGAAGTGTCTGTTGACTACCTCTTGTACCCATGCTACGGAGCTGGCGGCGCTTTTGGTGCAGGTGCAACCCGGGGATGAGGTGATTATGCCTGCCTATACCTTTGTGTCTACCGCAGATGCATTTGTGCTTCGTGGGGCGGTGCCTGTGTTTGTGGATATCAGACCGGACACCATGAACATTGATGAAACTAAGATTGAAGCGGCTATTACGGAGAAGACCAAGGGTATTGTTCCGGTACATTATGCAGGTGTTTCCTGTGAGATGGATACTATTATGGATATTGCGAAGAGACATAATCTGTGGGTGATTGAAGACGCTGCTCAGGGTGTGTTGGCTTCTTATAAGGGGAAAGCGCTGGGAACCATCGGAGATTTTGGTTGTTATAGCTTCCACGAGACCAAAAATTACAGCATGGGTGAGGGCGGTGCTCTCCTCATTCGCGATGAAAAATATGTGGAGGATGCGGAGATTATCCGTGAGAAGGGAACGAATCGAAGCAAGTATTACCGCGGTCAGATTGATAAGTATACCTGGGTAAATTATGGTTCTTCCTATCTGCCCAGTGATATGAATGCGGCGTATCTTTATGCCCAGCTTGAGAAGGCAGATGAGATTAATGATGCCAGAATTGCGGCGTGGAACCGTTATTATGAGAGATTGACTCCATTGGCTAAGGCAGGCAAAATTGAGCTTCCTGTGGTGCCAGAGGATTGTGTTCACAATGCACATATGTTTTATATCAAGGCTCATGACATTGAGGAGCGTACGGCTTTGATTAATCATTTGAAGGCAAATGATATTCTGGCAGTGTTCCATTATATTCCGTTGCACACAGCTCCAGCGGGATTGAAATATGGCCGCTTCCATGGGGAAGATGTGTATACTACTGCAGAGAGTGAGAAGCTTCTTCGTCTGCCCATGTATTATGGATTGACTCTGGAGCAGGTGGATTATATCAGTGATAAAGTAATTGAATTTTACGGAGAGTAAAGATGCAGGCAATCTTAAAGCACTGTACGGCTGTACTTAACAGCTTCATTTTCATAGGCTTTAGCGTTCAGATTGTGCTGGGCATGCTCTGGATGTGCAATGCTTTCGCCGGGTTTAGCGGACCGGGTGAAGGCATTGTTTGCGTGGGTGCGATGCTTTTGCTTGGGACTGCTGTGTGGTTTGCAAAGGGTGGATTTTATCAAAATGCTTCCACGTGGAAGGATTTGTTTGGGGTACTTGTTGTTATGACTTTTCCTTTTGTGATGCAAAGTATGGTAAAGCCGGATGTGCGCCTTGTGGTCACCGCAGTGCTTCTGTTTTATCTGGGATATTTGGGCAGATGCTTTGACGGATGGAAAGAAGGAAAAGGCAAAGAAAAAGTTGCTTTAGTTTTGGGATTGTTGCTTGTGACAGGGGGACTGACGGTAGGGACAGATGTACTTCGAAATGGGTGGACACCCATTGAGACCAGGTTGACGGAACGTATGGTGTGGACCACTCTTTACGATACCTATACGGAGCTTCCAAAAGACGTGCGGGATTTGGTGGATTGTGATTATTATACGCTGGTGGAAAGTACCTATGAGGCCACCGGTATCAGAGAACTGCTGGGTCCTATTCTCGCAGAGAAGTTGGGAGAAGAACAGGCACTAGAGGTGCTCGGTCAGTTTCGGGCTATGGCATGGCAGATGAACAAGAAACAGATTGTGAAGGAAATCTGTTGGGATGTGGCAGGCTATGGCGTATCTCCTGTGGTGGTGGAGTTGCAGCTTGCAGGCAGAGCCTATGATTCTTATACAGGCATGAATTACAGGGAGCTTTTGCATCCGGCGCCGAAGCTTGGCAAATTTTACACGGATTACAGTTGTTGGTGGTTTGGTGTTGCACTGGTGGCGGTTGCTATTGCGTATGTATTACAATTTTGGGACAAGAAACAATTGGCGGAAAAGAAATGTCCCGGATTTGGAAAATGGCTGATTGCAGGCGTTGCATGCGCAGGCATGGTGACTTATTATGCACTGGATGGTGCGGGACGTATGGATTATAAGAATACTTTGTTGGTACTGTGTGTCTGGTTGCTATGGATGGCAGGAGGTGTACGGGATGCAAAAAACTGACAGGATTTATATGGCAATCGGAATGGCTGTTATGTGTATGCTGCTTGTTCCGTGGCTGATTTTGGGAGAACGCGCGGTTGTCACCTATCATGATCAGTTGGACGGAGAAATGATTGCTTACATTTTGCAGGCGAAGCATTTGTTTGACGGAGAGATATTGCCTGAATTTATGAATGGTGCGTCTAAGACGGCACTCACGCCTCCGGCTCCGGCCAGTGTGCTTTTGTTTTTAAGCGGCAAGTATGAGGCAGCACTCTTTGTTATGCAACTTTTGGGGAGTCTGGTGGGATTTGCCGGGATGTTTCTTTTGGTGAAGGACGTGACGGGAAAGGGACTTGCGGCACTGGTAGCAGGTGGCTTGTATGGCGCGTTGCCCTTTTTGCCGGTGTATGGTTTTTCTCAGTACGGATTGCCTATGCTGGTGTGGTGTGTGCTCCGGCTTAAAAAGGGAAAACATACTTTTTTGAGCTTGTTTTATGGAGCGCTGTTTGCGGTGAATTCTTCCCTGGCGCTAGTGGGTTTTGCTGTGTTGGCGGTTTTGGGCGTGTGGCTTGTGGGCCAAGTTGCCCTAAATCTTGTAGCACAAAAAAGACAAGTTGACAAGGAAGTGAAGGAGCAGGCTTATGCAACGAACGGTTTATGGAGGCAGGTGTGTTTGTGGCTTGTGCTTCTGATTGGTTATATCGGTACCAATCTGCCTTTGATAAAGCAGATTTTAGGGATTGGAGAAAGCACTGTTTCTCATAAGACGGAGTATGTGTTGGCGGCCGATGGCTTTGTGAGCGGTTGGATAAATGGTTTGCTGTACGGCGGACAGCATAGTCAGGATTATCACCTAAATTTCCTGATTGCCGGCTTAGTTGTTTTGATGTTGGTTGCCATTGTTTTGAGAGAATCCGAAGTGTGTAAGAGACTGGCGAGCAGTGCCCTGTGGGCAGTAGGTGTTAATGTGCTTTTGGCAGCAGTGGCTGCTCTTTGGAACAGTGGCTTTGGCATAATGCTTCGAGAGAATTTGGGTGCTTTAGGAGCATTTCAGGTGGATCGTTTTCTGTGGTGGTCTCCCTGTTTCTGGTATCTGTTTTTGGGATGTATTTTGGCAATTGTTATGGAACTGTGGAAGACAGGGCGCAAAAAGACAACCATATTGTGTGGAATTGTACTAATGGGGGCTTTGTGTGTCTGCGGTCTGCAGATTTTAAAAAACAGTGATGTGAAGTCCAATGTTCAGAAGCTTCGCAATCCCGATTATGCAGCTTTAAGCTATGAGGATTATTACGCCATAGGTGTTTATGAGCAAGTGGCAAATTTTATGGCAGAGTACACCGGACAGGAGCAGTCGGAGTATCGGGTAGTCAGTTTGGGAATAGACCCGGCAGCTGCGTTGTATCATGGATTTTATTGTCTGGACGGGTATTCTAATAATTATTCTTTGGAGTATAAGCATGCTTTTCGTGAGGTGATTGCCCCTGCTTTGCAGGAGAGTGAATACCTTAGGGATTATTATGATGATTGGGGCAATCGTTGTTATCTTTTTGGTTCGGAGTGTCCCGGCTACTATACCATTGAAAAAAATGGTTTTTACTTTTCTCATTTGGAATTAGATACAGAGGCATTGGACTTGCTCGGAGGAGATTATCTGTTTTCAGCAGCCTATATTGCCAATGCAGAGGAGCTGGGGCTTACATTGCCCCGGGAGAAACCTTTTGAGACGAATGAAAGTTATTATCGAATTTTTGTGTATGAGGTAAATGAGCGATAAATGAGTAGACAAGGCGAAAGAAAAACAAAGCGAATACGTCTGATTTCATATTTTCCGGAGCTTTTGCTGCTCCTTGTCTGTGGAGCATTGCTTCTGGGAAATATTGATAAGAAGCAGGGCTATCATATGGATGAGTTGTTGAGTTTTGAACTGGCTAATGCAGAGTTTAATCCATGGATTGTGCCAACGCAGCCTCAGGGACGTCTGGCTAAGTTTGTAGAGAACGAGTTGCGAGGGGACAGTTTTGGTGAAACTGTGGATAACATGGTCGCTACGGTGAAGGATGTTGTGGAAAACCGTGGTAACAGTAAGCTTTTATCTTACAAGGCGGATGTGTATGAGGAGCCCGTATGGATGGAACGGGAGACTTTTGTGGACTATGTTACAGTGGATGAGACAGATGATTTTTCTTATTTGTCCGTGTATTTTAATGTGAAAGATGACAATCATCCGCCTTTGCATTTTGCGCTGTTGCATACGGTATCATCTCTCTTTAAGGGTGAAATTACTCCACTAATGGGCTGTGTGATTAATCTGGTCTGTGTGCTTGTGGTTATGGTGCTTTTGATGAAGCTTGGGCGTTGGTTCATGGTGATACGTGGTGTTCCGGAGTGGGGGCGTTTTACCGGATTTGTGGTAGCTGCAGTGTATGGACTGTCTGTTGGGGCGGTATCTACCACCCTTTTGATTCGCATGTATGCCATGGTGACTTTCTGGTGCGTGGCGCTTCTTGCCATACATGTGCGTAAAATTTTCAGTTATATGCTGGGCGGAACAGATTTTACAGAGCATAACAAGCTTTTGGTTCTGGTGACGGTTCTGGGATTTTGGACGCAGTATTTTTTCCTGTTTTATTGTCTGATTCTGGCGGTTGTAACCGTTGTGATTTTGTGGATGCAGAAGCGTAAACAGGGAGTTTGTTGTTATATTCGCTCCATGGTATTGGCGGCAATAATTGGCGTGGGGCTGTTTCCCTTTGCCATTTCGGATGTGTTTTCCAGCGGAAGAGGTGTGGAGGCTCTGGAAAATCTGTCGGAGGGCTTTGCAGGCTATGGCAGCAGGCTCGCAGCATTTGCGGGAATTTTGGGACGAGAGACAGGTAGTGTATGTCTGCTTATACCCTTTTTGGTAGTGGTGTGTGGATTTTCCATAAGAAGATGGTTTGTACCTTCGGGAAGAGAAGGTAGCAAGATGCGAAACGGTGCAGGTTTGCTGGCTGTTTTATGGATTCCGTTGGTAGGGTATTTTCTTTTGGCAGCCAGAATGTCACCATATCTGGTAAATCGCTATATTATGCCGGTGTTTCCCGTATTTACACTGGTGATGGTGGCAGCGGTGTGCAAGGGAATCGGCTTTGTAAGTATCAGACATAAAAAAGAAAAATTGGCAAAGATTCTTGCAGGGGTTCTTGCCGGAGTGCTTGTATGCGGACAATTTTTGATACTTATAGGGCATGAGAGTAAGTATTTATATCTTGGTTATGATGCTCAGAGGGAGCTTGCGGAGGAATACTCGGAGTACCCTTGCATCTGTGTGTATCAGGGCGTTGGATATTATGAGAATCTGTTGGAATTTACAGAATATGACAGAACTCTTTTGGTGACAACGCAGGAGCTTTCTGACAGACAGGAGACGGAGTCTTTGACAGAACTTTCAAAGGCCGTAATTTTAGTGAAAGCCGGGCTCGATAGAGATGCAGTGGAGCATGTTCTGGAGACAAAATATGGACTGTGTGAGGTGAAGACCTTAATGAATGAAGGAGCGCCTTACGGAGACAGTGTGTTTATAGTAGAACACAGATAACGGAGTGAAGACATGGAAAATATGCCTTTGATAATGCAAAGCTTCATATTGGTACTTTTGCTGTATGGACTTCCTGTTACAGTGGGAGGGAGCCTGAGTAGTATGGCTCGCGAGCATGGCAACGGTGGCAGGTATAGTCTGCCTTTTTTGTGGATAAGCGGACAGATGATACTTTGGGCGGTGTTTCAGCTGGTGTGTGTTCCTTTTGTGTTATTGGAAAAGGAATTTCAGCAGGTTGTGACGGTGTTTGCCGGAGTATCGGCGTTTCTGATGGTTGTAGGAATTGTGATGTTTTGGCGAGACAGGAAAAGTGGTTTTGGGGTGGTGACGCCCGGGGCTGTGCAGGTTAACTGTCAATGGATTGTTTTTGGAGTGCTGTTCGTATTTCAATTGGTGCAGGCGGTGAGACTGGCTTACGGAGATGGGGATGATGCGTACTATGTGGCAGTGTCTACCATCACAGAAGATGCAGAGACCATGTATCGCAAGCTTCCCTACACAGGAGGTAGTGCAGAGGTGGATATCCGCCACGGGCTGGCACCTTTTCCTATATGGATAGCTTTTCTTGCCCGCATCAGCGGCATGAAAGCAGTGAGTGTGGCTCATGTTGCTATGCCTCTGATGCTCATTCCCATGACCTACGGAATCTTTTACCTGTTGGGTAAAAAATTGTTTATTAAACGTAAGAAGTTACTGGCACCTTTTATGATTATGACGGAGATTCTGGTGCTTTTCGGAGATTATTCCATGTACACCATGGAACATTTTATGCTGGCGAGGAGTCGTCAGGGAAAGGCGGCTTTGGGAAGTATTGTATTACCGATGTTGCTGTTTATGATGTTGATGCTTCTGGACAGGTTGCAGGAAAAAAAGAAGCTTTCTGTTGCTTATTGGGGGCTGTTGTGTAGTGTAATGCTGACAGGCTGTCTGTGCAGCACTATGGGAGCTTTTCTCCTCTGCCTGATGGTGGCCATAACAGGTCTGTGCGCAGCGCTAACCTACCGCAACTGGAAGGTACTGATACCTATGGCGCTTTGCTGCATACCCTGCGTGTGCTATATGCTTTTGTATGTGGTGAGTTGATATTTGATGTGAGGTAGAAAATGAGTCATGCGATTGAATTGTTTCGGGAATATATGGGTACGGGGCTTGTCGTCATCTGGTTTCTTCTCTCTCTGGTATATTTGTTTTTGAAGGAGGAGAGTAAACAGATTCGCATCCTTTTTGTGTATGTGCCGGTGATTTTGCTTCTGTTATTTTTTAATCCCTTGTTTGCAGGATTTTTGGCCGAGTATATGGGGGATGAGATTTATTACCGGATTTTGTGGCTTCTTCCTGTGACGGTGGTGATCGCTTATACCTGTGTGGTTATCGGGAACAGACTGGCCGGGAAAAAGAGGATTTTATGGGCGGTGGGTTCCGTGATTTTGGCAGTGGTGTCCGGTGCTTATATTTATAGTAATGTGTATTTTGCCCGGGCAGAAAATCAATATCATGTGCCTGATAGTGTGGTTGGGATTTGTGATGCTATTGCACTTCCGGGTAGAGAGGTTACGGCAGTATTTCCTTTGGAGATGATTCAGTATGTGCGCCAATATTCTCCTGTGGTGTGCATGCCTTACGGACGAGAGATTTTGGTTGAGGGCTGGAATGAATGGGCTACCCAGAATGAGCTCTGCGAGGCCATGGAAGCTGAAGTTGTGGATGCTGCCCTGCTTGGAAAGCTTGCCAAGGATTATGGTTGTATCTATATTGTGCTGGAGTCAAATCGGGAAATAAAAGGAAACTTAACAGAAACCGGATATGAGTGGTTTTGTGAGGTGAATGGTTATAATGTTTACCGAAATGCAGAGTTAATCACTTTTTGACATGCTTCTGAGTAGAGATGCGAAAAATAATTAGCTCATAGAAATCTTATGATGTAAGGTTTCTATGAGCTAAAAAATACTGTTTTATTCGTCGTAATAATAGAGTGCGTCTACAAAACGGTCAGCAACCAGTTCTCTGCCGGCTTGATTTAAGTGGAGATGATCAATCAGATATTCATCCGCGTTATCTTCATTTATGGTGCCGTAGATGTGGTCGATGAAGGTTACACCTCTGCGGGAACAGGACTGTTGCTGTTTGATTGCATAGGTGGAGAGTACATCCCAACCGTAAGTGTATTGATCGCTGCTGACATAATTGCCATTTTCATCTATCGCATATGCATAGGTGGGAGACATCACAATGATGCGGATCCAGGGATAATTCTCCTGTATAACCTCGATACCTGCTTCTAAGTTTCCTGTGAACTGTTCAATATCCGTGTCGTTGGAATCGTTATACATATCATGACCGATAAAATAATCGCTGGCATCATACATAATGGCTACAATATCTACTTCGTTAAAATCCAAGTTCCAAAGGGTGTTATAGACTTCCTCTGCCTCAGGAGGTGTTTTGTCGCGCAAGGCTTCCGCAGCATCCTTGTGTTTGTCATAATTGGGTGCCTTGGCAGCAAGCTGTGTCAACCAGTAGAAATTGTATGCATCTATGGGGCGGTGTGAGATGTCAAGAGTATAATTCTCAGCAGCCAGATAGCTTCCGCTGATGGAACAGTTGTAAACGGTAGCTCCTGTTTTTGCAGCGATTATGTTGGCAAGGTTGTTGGCAGAGCCTCTGTCATCCGCAAAGGGGGCATTTCCAAAGCAGACGATGGTGGTTTCATCATCCGTATCATGAATGATATTGCCGTCTTCATCTACAAGGGGAAGGAACATATCAAGATTGTCGGGGCGTTCTTCTTCGCCTTCAATCTGGTTGGGGTCTATTTTGACTCCCCAGTTGTTAAAACGGTATACAAAACCGGCTATCGTTATCGCAAAGACAAGAAGTAAAGTTGTGTGAATGTTAATAAAACGTTTCATTTATGATGTATCCTTTCTTGTGGGTTGTTGATTGGATCGAAATGTCTGAAACAACTGATAGGTTTCATTTTACTATTTTGGAAAATAAAAGTCCATATTATTCCAGAATATTTAAGAAATTGTGAATAAATGGGATAATTGCTTGAAGTAGAATAAACGCAGTGGTATAATATTACGGAATATATTTTGAGGAGAATAGGAAGAAAAATGGGTAAATTTCTGGACCGTTTTAAGAATGCGGATAAAGAGTGGGATGAATGGGAAGAGGAATCCGTGGACTGGGATGAGGAGCTTGGAGAAGCTGTTGCATATGAAGCAGAAGAGTCTGATGGGTTTTATGAAGAAGATGCAGATTATGAAGATATTGAATTTTATGAAGACGACGGCGTTTATGAAGATGATGTAGTCTATGAGGACGACGGCGTTTATGAAGACGATGTAGTCTATGAGGACGACGGCGTCTATGAAGATGATGTAGTCTATGCGGATGACGGCGTTTATGAAGATGACGATGCATACGAAGACGATGTGGTCTATGCGGATGACGGTACATACGAAGACGATATAGTTTATGAGGATGATGTTGTATCTGAAGAGGATACGGTTTATACGGCCGATATTGAATATGAAGATGACATCGTTTATGAAGATGATGCAGTTTATGAGGATGACATCGTATATGAAGACGATATGGTGTATGAAGATGAACTGTATGCAGATGATTATGAAGAAGACGATGAGGAAGAAAATGGCATAGTTGCATGGTTTGCCAATATGACCGGAATGGATAAGGTAATGTTGGCTACCGGAGTGGGTGTGCTGTTGCTGGCCATAGCAACATTGGTTGTTTTTATGGGTGCAGGCAATATATCCAATCAGAGCAAGGTGTTTGCTTCTGTGGGAACGCAGCTGGAAGGTATTGAAATTGTTGGAGATGAGGGCCTTTTAGCATTGAGTGATGCGGTGAAGAATAAAGCTGCTGAGGAAGAACTTCAAGAGGTTGAAAAGGATTACGGAGAGGCTGAATACAACAAAGATGTGACCGTCACATTAAAGACTGCCTCCGTTCAAAAGGATTTAAAGATTAAGTTTGTTAATAAAAGCAGCGAGAAACTGATTGCAAATGTGCCTTTTACGGTAAGTGTAACTGCTCCTGACGGTAAATCCGAGACCTGGTCTGACGATGATATGGATGGCATCATTCATAAAAAGGGTATTACACCCGGTAATTACAAGCTTGATGTAAATGAACTGAGCGGTGAAAAGTATGCAAGTTATGAGATGCCCGGCAGTTCTGTCAGTGCAGAGGTAAGAAAAGATATTGCTTACCAGAAGGTAGACGTATCTGATGAGGTTAAAACGGAGGATCAGATTGATGTCTCCAATGAGGAACAGAAGAAACAGAATCCTCAGGAAGAGTCCGGTCTTGAAGATACGGTTGAGTGGGTGGAGAGTACAGAGGTAACCAACACCTATGTTGAGGTTCCCAAGAGTAAGATTACAGATCCTTCTACATCAGCGAAGAGTGGAAGCTTTATGCGCATGGCTGCAGAGGTGAATCTTGATAAGGAATCTGCCGAACTTAAAGTGGGCGGAGACAGTCTGACATTAAAAGGTTCCTATACGGATATTGCAAATGTGATTGCAGAGAGTTGGAGCAGCAGTGACAATTCTATTGCAGAAGTAGATACTGAGGGTGTGGTGACTGCGGTTTCCGCCGGAAAAGCAACCATTACCTATACTGTTATTGCATTAGAGAATGGTGAGGAAAAGGAGTATGAGGCGACCTGTGAAGTTACAGTAACGGATGAACTGGCAACTCCTTTTGACGGAACAATAACTGTGGATTCTTCAGTGGTGACACTTGCTGAGGGAGCAGAAAGCAAAATACAGACATCCGTAAGTGGGTTTGAAGAGGACAGAACTTTGGCGTATACTGTAAGTAGTGCAGATGAAGGAATTGCCAAGGCTTCCGTCAACAAAAAGGGTAAAGTTACGATTACGGCAGTGAGTGCCGGCACTACGAATGTAACAGTTAGTGTAAATTACAAGGAAGATCCTGTGGCAAATGCTCCTTCTATTGTAATTGAAGTTACTGTAACAGAGAAGGGCTCTGTCAGTCTGGACAAGAAGGAGCTTACTGTTATCGTTGGAAGTACAGCAACCATTACTGCTTCTGCCGGTGAAGGAGCAGAGATTTCTGCGAGCTCCTCTGATGAAGAGGTTGCTACGGTAAAGGCAGATGGTACATCCATTGTTGTTACCGGTGTAAAAGAAGGAACAGCAACGGTTACCGTAAAAGCCAAGAAGGGCGAGGAGACCGTAAAAGCAAAATGCGCTGTAACGGTCAAGGCCGATCCTAAGAATGATACAAAATCTAAGCTTAAGGATAATGACGGCAATCAGTTATATGTTCAGGAAAATGATGAATACCGGGAAGCGGTATATGCCGATTATTATAAAGAGGGTGTACAGTTTTTTAAAAAAGGCGAGACGAAGTATACCGGTTGGCAGACCATTGACGGCAAGGTGTATTTCTTTGATAAGAATGGTAAGAAAGTAACCGGTGAGCAGGTCATTCAGGGTGCAAAATATACCTTTGACAGTGATGGTGTATTGATAACAGGTTCCGGTACCATGGGTATTGATGTGTCCAAGCATAACGGAAATATTGATTGGAATGCAGTGAAAAATTCAGGCGTTTCTTATGTAATTATTCGTTGCGGATACCGCGGATACACACAGGGTTCTCTTGTTATTGATCCGAAGTTTGAGCAGAATATCAAAGGTGCGACTTCTGCAGGATTAAAGGTTGGTGTCTATTTCTTTAGTCAGGCTGTTGATGAAGTTGAGGCAGTTGAGGAGGCATCTTTTGTATTGGATGCGGTGAAGAATTACAAGATTTCTTATCCCATATTCCTGGATGTGGAGTACAGTGGTGCATCAGGAAACAGAGGACGAGCTGACGGACTGAGTAAGTCAGCAAGAACAGCAGTATGTAAGGCGTTTTGTGAGACGATACGTTCCGGCGGATATACGGCTGGTGTCTATGCTAATAAGACTTGGCTTGAAAGCATGATTGATCCGGGACAGCTGGGTTCTTATAAAATCTGGCTGGCACAGTATGCAGCAACGCCTACCTATACCGGACGATATGATTTGTGGCAGTATAAGTCTACCGGTAAGGTAAGCGGTATTAGTGGAAATGTTGATATGAATCTTAGTTATTTGGGTTATTAAGCAGTACAGGGCAAGTAAGTGGGGAGTAACAGACAAGGAGTTGACTTATGAATATTACTAAGTACTATTCAATAGAAGATAAGAAGTCTCCCATTTTTCGAGGAAGGGCTACTTTGCAAAAGGGGTATACGGTAGTGGATGCTACTGAGCCCTTTTACAGATATGTAGGTGGCAATTCGGCGAAACCGTTTCCGTTGTTGGTACATCCTGAGGATGCAGATTGTGTAAGAGATGCGCTGGACCATCTGGATGAGGAACCGCAGCGCCTGATATTTCGTTTGCTGTGCGGTGACGGAAGTTATCGTTATATGTATGGAGTGATTGCATACAACGGCAGAGAACAGGATGGATTTCGGTTCATTGACATCAATATACTGGATATTATGCGTATTCAGCACAAATATGATTCGGATGCTGCTAAGCTGGTGAAATACAGAAAATATATGTCTCTCAGTGATAAGTTGTATTTTGAGTACAGCTATGCAAATGACAGAATCAGTATTTTTGAATATGTTAACAGCCGGGCGGTGAATCGCTTTAATGATACCCTGGCAAATCTTCAGAAACAGGTAGTTGAAAGCGAGAGTTTTACATTTAAGCAGAAGGCGGAATTTGAAGGATTTGCAGAATATCTGAATAATTTTGCCGAGACCATGGAACTGGAGATGGATGGTGAAATCTTCGGTTTGGATTGTGGTTACATGCAGTTGAATGGTGGAATTATTTATATAGATAATTCCAGAGAAATGATGGCAGGCACTATTGATGTTATGGGAGAGGTCAAGAAGGATGACAAGTACTATATGAGCCCTCATGCCTTTGATAATGCCACAGGAATATACAATAAGCGTGCAATCAAAGAAATTGCAATGGAGCTGATTGCCAATGCAAAGGATAACAAGGTTTTGTTGTCGGTAATGGATATTGATGATTTTAAGAATATAAATGATACCTTTGGTCATATGACCGGTGACGAGGTAATTGCCAAGGTTGCTGAAATTATACGAACAACGTTAGGGCGCAGAGGTTATGTAGGGCGTTTTGGCGGTGATGAGTTTATGGTTGTGACGGATAAGGTGAAGGATGCGGATGATTTTGCTAAAATATTCAAGACGGTCCGTAAGAATGTTACTTGGAGTTGCGGTGAGTTGTTGTCCAATATGGAAGTGACACTCTCTTTGGGAATGGCTTCCTATCCGGATGATGCAACGAATTACGACGAACTCTTTAAGGTTGCAGATAAATGTTTGTATATTGCGAAAGCAAAAGGCAAAAACCGTCTGATAATTTATAAGCCGGAGAAGCATGCCGATTTTGATATGACGGCAGAGACGGCAAACAAACGTATGCCTTTGACTTATGATCAGGCATGTAGTACCATAGTGAATATCATGGAAGATGTTGGAGCAGATACACCGCAGCGCTTTGTTGAGAGTATGCAGGAGTTTTTGCGGAAATTTGATGTTGACCGTATGATGATTTGTCTGGGAGATGACTATAGTACCAAACAGGTTATATGGAATCCGGAGGCCGGAGCAGATGTGCCGGAATCCCTGAATAATATGGCTTTTTGGGCACGAGAAAATGCAATCCCGTTATTTGACAAAAAAGGTGTGTTGGTGCGCAATAAGATTCTTCCCTTTGAAGATACTCATCCGGATATTTATGAGGGTTTGAAGAGTCAGATGACAGAAAACTTTGTTACCGTCAAAGTGAATCCGGCGTCCGGTACTCAAATGCTGGTGTTCTTTGATGTGGTAAAGAGGCATCGCAAGTGGAGTGCCAGTGAAGAAGGTCTTTTGTATATTGCGGCGTGGTCTATAGCTCAGCGCTATATGATGGTGTCGGATAAAATAGAGAATTAATATGAGATAGAGGAGAAAAAAATGAGAACTTATCTGGTGACAGGAGGAGCTGGGTTTATCGGCTCCAACTACATTCATTACATGTTTAAGAAGTATGATAACGACATTCGTATTATCAATGTGGATGTGCTTACGTATGCGGGTAATTTGGAGAATTTAAAGGATGTGGAAAACCGCGATAATTATACTTTTGTAAAAGCGGATATCTGTGACAAAGAGGCTATCAGCAAGATTTTTGCAGAGAATGACATCGACAGAGTGGTGCATTTTGCAGCAGAGAGCCATGTAGACAGAAGTATTAAGAATCCTGAGGTTTTTGTACAGACCAATGTACTGGGCACAGCGGTAATGCTTAATTGTGCGAAGGCAGCATGGGAGCTTCCGGACGGAAGCTTTAAGGAGGGTAAGAAGTTCCTTCACGTATCCACCGATGAAGTGTACGGAAGTCTTCCGGAAGATGAGAACGCATTTTTCTATGAGACTTCACCCTATGATCCTCACAGCCCTTATTCAGCAAGTAAGGCAAGCTCTGATATGTTGGTGAAGGCTTATATGGATACTTACAAGTTCCCTGCGAACATTACAAACTGTTCTAATAACTACGGACCTTACCAGTTCCCTGAGAAGTTTATTCCGCTGATGATTAACAATGCATTGCAGGGTAAGAAGCTTCCGGTGTACGGTGACGGTAAGAATGTCCGTGACTGGCTGTTTGTTGAGGACCATGCCAAGGCAATTGATATGGTTCAGGAGCAGGGAAGACTGTTCGAAACCTACAATATCGGCGGACATAACGAGAAACAGAATATTGAGATTCTGCATATTATTCTGGATACTTTGCAGGAGATGCTCCCTGAGGGTGACCCCCGAAAGGCTCTTGTAAATGAGGAGCTGATTACTTATGTGGAGGACCGTAAGGGTCATGACCGCAGATATGCCATTGCTCCGGACAAGATTAAGGCGGAGATTGGCTGGGAGCCGGAGACCATGTTCAAGGAAGGTATTAAGAAGACCATTGCATGGTTCTTTGAGCATGAAGACTGGATGAAAAATGTAACCAACGGCGACTATCAGAAGTATTATGAAGATATGTACAGCAACAGATAAGAATAAGACTTTTTCGGGTGCAAATCCGGAAAAGTCTATCTTTGCTTTTATAAATATGAGTTTTTAATGTGGAGGAGAAACAGATGAAAGGTATTATTTTGGCAGGTGGTTCAGGAACAAGATTGTATCCTTTGACCAAGGCTATTTCAAAACAGATTATGCCGGTGTACGACAAGCCCATGATTTATTATCCCTTGTCTACACTGATGCTTGCGGGAATCAGAGAGGTGTTAATCATTTCCACACCCAGAGATTTGCCTGTGTTTAAAGAGCTTTTGGGAGACGGACATCAGTTGGGAATGGAGCTTTCTTATGCAGTGCAGGAGAGCCCCAGAGGTCTTGCGGATGCGTTTATTATCGGAGAGGAATTCATCGGTAAGGACAGAGTTGCTCTTGTGCTGGGAGATAATATTTTCTACGGCAGAAGCTTCTCCAAGGTTTTGGCTGAGGCGGCTTCCAGAGAGAAGGGTGCGACCATTTTCGGTTACTATGTAAGAGATCCCAGAGAGTATGGTGTAGTAGAGTTTGATGAGAACGGTAAGGCTCTTTCCATTGAGGAAAAACCTGAGAATCCTAAATCTAATTTTGCGGTACCGGGCTTGTATTTTTACGACAATGATGTAGTAGAGATTGCAAAAAATGTAAAACCTTCTGCCCGTGGCGAAATCGAGATTACCAGTGTCAATAACGAGTATCTTGAGCGTGGCACCTTGATGGTGGAACAGCTTGGACGTGGTTTCGCATGGCTTGATACAGGGAACCACGATGCATTGTTGGATGCGGCAGATTTTGTGGCAGCGTTCCAGAAGAGACAGGGGCTTTACATTTCCTGTATTGAGGAGATTGCATACAAGAAAGGTTTTATTGACAAGGAGCAGCTTCTTGCCCTTGCAGAACCTTTGATGAAGACCAATTACGGTCAGTATCTGGTAGAGGTAGCAAATGGACTCTAAATTGAGAAGAACAGCCATTTTGTCCAGTTTGGCTGCGATTCTGGTGGTATCTTTAGCGGTGTTTTGGACCAATCAGGATACGGATAAGCGTCCTGTTGTGTCACAGACGTATGAAGAGCAAGAGTCCGTACAATCAGAACAACAGCTGTCTGCAGGAGACTATTGGGGAATGTTTGATTTGAAGGCATTTGAACAGGATGACAGTTTTTTTGATCCGGAACGTAATCAGGTGCTGGAGGCCGCTAAGGACATGACGAATCGATTATCCCTTGTGGTGACTTCCGTGGAGAAAGATTTGCGTATTCAGATTGTGAATAATGAGGGCCTGTTGGTAGAGGGTGAAAGCTTTTTTGTGGAGCTTGACAAGATGCAGAACTCGGATGCAGAAGGCACGTACAAAGATTTGGACAAAGATGGAATTATTTATATCGGTGACCTGACTGCCGGTGAGTATGCAGTAACACTTAAGTCTGTTGAAGGCTATAGAGTGCCGACAGGCACTACACGTGTAAAGGTCAAAGATAAAGTTGAATATTTGGCAATCGACGATATTTCTCTGTTAATCAAAACAGAGGATGAGGTGGATGCCAAGGCCGAGGATAGCGGCGTGCGCGATGCGCTGGCAGATGCAGATGCTACGGAGATGACGGATTTAAAGTCCTTTTCGGGCAAGACAAAGGCTGGTATTGATGTTTCAAAGTGGAACAAGGATATTGATTGGGACAAAGTCAAGAATGCCGGAGTGGAATTTGCCATTATTCGTGCAGGATATCGTGGTTCTGTTACCGGAAGCCTTGTGCAGGATATTTATTTTGATACGAATATGAAGGGTGCAGCCAAATCCGGCATTCCTGTGGGTGTGTATTTCTTTACCCAGGCAACCAACGAGGTGGAAGCAGTGGAAGAGGCTTCTGCAGTGCTTCGCTGGGTGCAGGAATATGAGATTGCCTATCCTATTTTTATTGATACGGAAGGTGCCGGCGGAAACGGACGGGCGGACAAGTTGGACGCAGATACCAGAACTTTGGTCTGTGAGGCTTTTTGCCGTACGATTGAAAATGCAGGATATGAGGCTGGTGTGTACGCCAGTCGTAACTGGTACAATAATAATCTTCATGTGGAAAAACTGGAGAATTATTATATCTGGCTTGCAGAATACCGCAGTGTACCGTTGTATCAGGGGTACTATCGCATGTGGCAATATAGCTCCAAGGGCCGGATTGATGGTATTGAGGGCAATGTAGATATGAATATTATGTATGAGTAAGTCTGTAGGACTGTGAAGTTGCAGATATTAGGACTTGGAAAGGATAAAAATGGGACAGATAACAGTAGAGACATGTGAAATTGAAGGATTAAAAATTATTACCCCAAAGGTGTTCGGCGATGCCAGAGGGTATTTTATGGAGACCTATCAGTATGAGGATTATAAGGCAGCCGGCATTCCTGAGGTATTTGTACAGGATAATCAGTCTGCATCTTCAAGAGGCGTATTGAGAGGGTTGCATTTTCAGAAGGAATTTCCTCAGGACAAGCTGGTGCGTGTTATCAAGGGTGAAGTATTTGATGTGGCAGTGGATTTGAGAGAGGGTTCTCCTACATTTGGTAAGTGGTTTGGTGTGCTTTTGTCTGAGGAGAACAAGAAACAGTTCTTTATTCCCAAGAACTTTGCTCATGGATTTCTGGTGTTGTCCGACTATGCAGAGTTCTGCTATAAGTGCTCCGATTATTATCATCCCGGGGATGAGGGCGGACTTCGTTATGACGATCCTGAAATCGGTGTGGAATGGCCTATTGCTCCGGACATGCAACTTCTTTTATCTGAGAAGGATACCAAATGGGGCGGTTTGAAGGAATATCTGGAAAACAAGTGAGGTAAATTGATTTATGAATAACAGTAAAAAGGCCGGGATCACTTTATTTCCGGTGCTTCTGTTGGAACTTTGGCAGAGCAGACATTTGATTTGGAAGCTTGCCAAAAATGATTTTAAAAAGCGTTATGTGGGTTCCTATCTGGGTGCTTTTTGGGCAATGGCACAGCCAGTGGTGACTGTCGGTATGTATTATATTGTATTTGATGTCATCATGGGCGGAAATGCCAGCCGGACAGCGGCGGAGGTGCCTTTTGTATTGTTCCTGACAGCAGGGCTGGTGCCTTGGTTTTTCTTTAGTGAAGCTCTAAATCACGGTACAAATGCGTTGCGGGAGTATGATTATCTGGTTAAGAAAGTTGTTTTCAAAATCAGTATTCTGCCTATTATTAAAATAATTGCAGCCACGTTTATTCATGTGTTTTTTGTGTTGGTGTTATTGGTGGTGGCTGCAATTTACGGATATTATCCGAGCATCTATACGATTCAGTTGGTGTATTACAGCGCATGCCTTTTTGTCTTTGTATTGGCATTGTGTTATACGACCTGTGCGGTGGTGGTCTTCTTTAAGGATTTGGCGCAGATTATCAACATTGCGCTGCAAATCGGTATGTGGGCAACACCAATTCTGTGGGATATCAATACGCTTGCAGACAGCCGTTTCGTTGCTGTTTTAAAATTGAATCCGTTGGTATATATCGTAAATGGTTATAGGAGTGCTGTTTACGAGCAACGGTGGTTTTTTGAGGATATGTATTCGACCATTTACTTCTGGATAG
Organism: Lachnospiraceae bacterium; assembly: GCA_015056885.1. Lineage (GTDB taxonomy): Bacteria > Bacillota > Clostridia > Lachnospirales > Lachnospiraceae > Acetatifactor. The sequence continues at coordinate 44,748 of SVFL01000014.1, read as the reverse complement.
TGACGTTGGTGTTTTTTGGAATTGGAGCTCTTATTTTTAAGCGCTTAAAGGTGCACTTTGCAGATGTATTGTAAGGAAAAGAACTATGAAAGATAAAATAAAGCAAATTGTAGGCTGGCGACCGACACCGGTTCAGTATTCCTGTGGGGCGGTGTTGTTGTTGACAGTCTTGCTTGTTCCGCTACTGCGTCTGGCGGAGTACTCAGTTCCCTATTATGATGACTATGTTTACGGCCGTTTTGCGCTGACTGCCATGGAACAGCAACCGGGTTGGGGAAGTGCGTTGAAAGGAACTTGGGAATGTATACGAATTTCGTGGCATGCGTGGCAGGGAACTTATAGCTCTATTTTTTTTATGACATTAATGCCCGGAGTCTGGGGAGAAGAGTATTATTGTTTGGGCCCCATTTTTTTAATTTTGTTTATGACAGTGACAGTGGGGATGCTGGTGTATACTCTGTTAAAGAGTGTGTTGAAAACAGATTGGCAGCATGCGCTGGGAATCTCGGCGGTGAGTGCTATACTGGCTGTTGTGATGATTCATACTGCTCAGGAGGGTTTTTATTGGTATAACGGCGGTGTTCATTATGTGGGTATGCATGGATTTTGTATGTTACTTATTCTGGTTGCTGTGCAGGTCCTTACTGCGGAGAGTGGCGCGAGAAGATATGTTTTGGCACTTGTGACAGCGCTTTTGGCATTTGTTACGGCAGGTGGTAATCTGGTTACTACTCTACAGGGATTATTGGTGATTTTGAGTATTGTTATGTTAGGATTTTGGGTGCGGAGAAGGCAGGCTTTTTTTCTATTGCCTGCGTTGGCTGCATATGTGGGGGGCTTTGTTCTGAATGTGACGGCTCCCGGTAATGACAAGCGAGCCAAAAGCTTTGTAGGATGGGGAATGTCGCCAATAGAGTCTGTGTTGAATTCCTTTAAGGAAGCATTGGGACATGCATGGGAGTTTACCGGATGGATGACTTTGATTTTGTTGGTACTGATGATACCTATGATTATGCATATGGTTAAGAGCGTGGATTTCGCTTTCCGGTTTCCGGGACTGATTACTTTGTGGTCTGTTTGCCTTTATGCAACGGGATTTACACCGAGCCTGTATTCCTTGGGCCATGCAGGGCTGGACAGGTCATTAAATGCAGTAAAGCTTACCTGGCAGTTGCTTTTAATACTTAATTTGATATACTGGTGTGGTTGGATTGCAAGGCATACGGAAGGGATACAGAGGCGTATGTGCAGATGGTGGGTTTATCTGCTGCTGGGATTGGCGGCTGTTTTTGCTTTTGAAACAGAGCCTAATCAGGCGGGAAGTTTTTCGCCATATGGGGCATATTATTATGTACATACCGGAGAGGCGTATAACTTTTATCAGGAATATCTGGCCAGGGTGGAAGTGTTAAAATCCGATGCAGAGCCGGTAGTTCTTAAGCCTTACAAATGGCGGCCATGGTTTTTGTGTATAGGAGATTTGAGTGATAATCCGGCAGATGAGTCAAACATGGCTCTGGCTATGTGGTATGACAAGGATGAGGTCATCTGTGTGGAGGAATAAAAATATATAAGGCGGAAATTATGACGAAGCAGAATGATATTGCGATTGCGGTGAAGGATGTCCGCAAAATATATAAATTGTATGATAAGCCACAGGATCGTGTGAAGGAGGCGTTGGGATTCGGTAAGAAATCTCATAAAGTGCATTATGCATTAAATGGTGTGAGCATGGATATCCGCCGGGGAGAGACGGTTGGTATAATCGGTACCAATGGCTCCGGTAAGTCTACGATTTTGAAGATTATTACCGGCGTCTTAAATCCCACGGAGGGAGAGGTTGTTGTGGATGGTCGTATCTCAGCACTTTTGGAGCTGGGAGCGGGCTTTAACATGGAATACAATGGTATTGAAAATGTGTATCTGAATGGTACCATGATGGGCTTTTCAGAGAAAGAAATTGATGAAAAATTGCCGGCGATTCTGGAATTTGCGGACATTGGTGATTATGTATATCAGCCTGCAAAGACCTATTCCAGCGGAATGTTTGTGCGTCTTGCATTTGCGGTGGCAATCAATATTGAACCGGAGATTCTGATTGTGGATGAGGCATTGTCTGTGGGTGATGTATTCTTCCAGGCAAAATGCTATCACAAGTTTGAAGAGTTTAAGGAGATGGGTAAGACCATTATTTTTGTAAGTCATGATTTGAGCAGTATCAGCAAGTATTGTGACAGAGTGTATCTGTTGAATAAGGGTAATCTTTTGGGAGAAGGAAGTCCCAAGGAGATGATTGATGCCTACAAGCGTGTGTTGGTAGGACAGTACGAACTTCCCGAGGAGAGCGATGAGAATCTGGTGGAGGATTCCCAGATTCGCGCCGCAGCGGAAGGGCTGAATCCCAAGGCTTTGGAGTATGGAACCAAACAGGCTGAAATTGTGGAATACTATATTACAGATGACAATGATGTGCGCACTACGGCGGTCATTAAGGGGGCAGAGTTTACCGTGCACATGAAGGTGCGGTTTACAGATGCAATACCTGCACCTATATTTGCTTTTTCCGTGAAAAATGTGCACGGAACGGAGATAACCGGCACCAACTCCATGATTGAGAAGGCATTTTTGGAGCCGGCAAAGCCCGGACAGGTGAAGAATATAACCTTTACTCAGAAGATGAGTCTTCAGGGTGGAGAGTATCTGCTGTCCTTTGGTGTGACCGGTTATAATGGTGATGTTTTTGAGGTATACCACAGGTTGTATGATGCGTTAAATGTTACGGTAGTGTCAGACAAAAATACCGTGGGATATTATGATATGGATTCCGTTGTAAAAGTGACGGATAATTAGTGAGGATGGGTATGGAGAAAATCGGAAAAGTAACACTGGATTACAGTAAGTATCCGGGGGAAGACTTTTATTGCGATGGCGCGGTTGAGGATGAAATTTTACAGATTGTGCGGGATATGTCTCCGGTGGAGTATGCAGGAGAGATAGAGAGACGTGCAAGCTGGCCTGTTTTGTATCATCTGTCGCCTCTTAGAGAGAATATTGTGGAATGGATACCTATGGATAAGGATGCCAAGGTGCTGGAGGTAGGCAGTGGATGTGGAGCCATTACCGGAGCATTGTCCAGAAAGGCCGGCAGTGTGACTTGTGTGGATTTATCCAAGAAGCGCAGCATGATTAATGCGTATCGTCATGCGGAGTGCGATAATGTAACCATTCATGTGGGCAATTTTAAGGATATTGAGCCTGATTTGCCCAATGACTATGACTATATTTGTCTTATAGGTGTATTTGAGTACGGCAAGAGTTATATTGGCGGTAGTACACCCTATGTGGATTTTCTGCAGATTCTGATGCCTCATTTGAAAAAGGGCGGCAGAATTATTATTGCCATTGAGAATAAATACGGAATGAAGTATTTTGCCGGTTGTAAGGAGGACCATTTAGGGACTTATTTCTCCGGAATAGAGAATTATGAGGCCGGTGGCGGCGTAAGAACCTTTGGTCGTGGCGGATTGGAAAAGATTTTCAAAGAATGCGGTGTATCTGAGTATCATTTTTATTATCCATATCCGGATTATAAGTTCATGACTACTGTTTACAGCGACGATTATCAGCCCGGCAAAGGGGAATTGACCAATAATCTGCGCAATTTTGACCGGGACAGAATGCTTTTGTTTTCAGAAAAAGCAGCTTTTGACGGTGTAATAGAGGAGGATTTGTTTTCTGTGTTTGCCAATTCTTATGTGGCAGTGCTGGGAGCAGGTTTTGATGTAAAATATGCCAAGTATTCCAATGACAGAGCTTCAGAGTATGCTATTCGTACGGAAATCGGTAAGGATGCAGAGGGAAAAGCTTTTGTTCGGAAGTATCCGTTGACAGAGGCGGCAGCAGATCATGTGCGAGGCATGGGATATGCCTATGAACAGCTCGTGTCGAAGTATGAGGGCGGTAATCTGGAGATTAACCGTTGTACTCTCGTGGAAGAGGAAGGTTTGCTGTATGCAGAGTTTGAGTTTGTGGAAGGAATTCCTTTGTCTGAGCTTATGGATAAGTGTCTGGATGAGGAAGATTTGGATGGTTTTCACAAATATTTTAAAGAGTATGTGGAGCGAATCGGCTATAATGCAAGTTACGAAGTGGCAGATTTTGACTTGATTTTCTCTAATATTCTGGTGGATGGAGATACTTGGACTCTGATTGACTATGAGTGGACCTTTGGTAAGCCTATTGATACCAAGGAATTGGCATTCAGAGCTATTTATTGTTATCTGTTAGAGGATGAAAAAAGAAATAAGTTAAATCTCGATTTGATATTGAGCGAGCTTGAGATTACGGAAAAGGATGCAGAGAATTTCCGGGAACAGGAGATGGATTTTCAGAAATTTGTCACCGGAAACCGCATGTCTATGGCGCAGATGCGTGATAATATTGGTTATCGCTGTATGGTACCACAAAAGTGGATTGACCGATATCAGGATTCGGAGTCGGTAAATCGTGTCCAGATTTATGAGGACAAGGGTGAGGGCTGCAAGGAAGAGGAGTCTTATTTTGTGAAGGATGCTTATCAGGGTGAGCAGCTGATTGAGATGGAGCTTGCAGTGGATGGCAATGTGCATATTCTGCGTATCGACCCAGCCTTTGATTCCTGTATGGTGAAGATTCTGGAGATGACCTTTAACGGAGAGAGGGTTCCTTTGGAGAAAAGAAAGGTTCTCTTGGTAAACGGTAGAATCTGTAGGCCTGAAAAAACTACCGGGGATATGTATCAGCCCAGTATTGTGTTCCCCACCACAGATCCGAATATAAATATTGATTTGCAGTTGCTTGAAAGAAAAGCAGAAAACACTTTGTATACACGCATGGAAGTGGTGAGACTTCCCCTTTCCATGGCACAGGATATGGCAGGAGCAGTGAAGAAATTGATCTAGGTTTAATCAAGATTTAATTTGTTGAAAAAGAGGGAGAGGTATGGGTTTAAAACAGCTCGTAAAATCAGCACTTATCAACAAAAATAACATACGTTACGAAAAGGAACTGAGTAGTAGACTTTGTTCCTATCATGCTTGGATTACCGGTGAGGAGGCAGGGATAGCTTTGCCTTCAAATGTCTGCGATGAGGACAGTTTTCGACTTGTTTACAATCCTAAGGGAATGTTGTCCGTAAAGGCAAAAGAGTGGCTTGGAGAGTGGTTTGCCAAGTATCCGGAGGCAGTTTTGCTCTATGGAGACGAGGATATCCGGGCCACGGGTAAAGAGAGAACTGCGCCTTATTTTAAGCCGGACTGGTCGCCGGATTTGTTGGATGATAAATTTTATCCGGGTGGAGTTGTGGCAGTCCGTAAGAGTTGGCTAATGGAACAGGATGCAGAGATTATTAAAAAGTGGGAGCTTGCGGATTGCGGTATGTGTTCCAAGGAGGAATGTCAGCTGCTTGTGAGGGAGGCGGTTAAGCTTGCCGGAGGCTATGAGAAGGGCGATGGAAGAAAACATATTCTGCACATTCCAAGGATTTTGTTTCACAATGAGAGTGAAGCGGCAATGAATGAATGGATGGAATATGGGGCGGACATGCATAAGGAGGGGGAAACTCCGGCGGGCATGTTGTTGTCGATTATTATTCCTTCTAAGGATAATTCGGAGCTTTTAGAGAAGTGTATTGGAAGTATTTTGCAGTGTGCAATGACTCTTTCCCCAATAGAGCAGTCAGAGCAGAAAGTAGCGAGTATTCCACTGAAATTTGAAATTATTGTTGTGGATAACGGTTCAGCACCGGATAATCGGCGTCAGATTGAAGCGGTGCTTCATCGATTCCGTCAGGCAGGAAGCAACGGTCTTAAGCGTATTTTGTACCATTATGATGCACAGGATTTTAATTTTTCGAAAATGTGCAATCTGGGTGTGAAAAAATCTTCCGGGGAGCTTTTGCTTTTTTTGAATGATGATGTAACGCTTGCCTGTCCGGAAACTTTAGAAAAGATGGCTGCTTTGGCAGTCCGACCCTTTACCGGCGGGGTAGGATTAAAGCTTTTATACCCCGGTAAAGAAGGCGAAAGCAAGCGGATTCAGCATGTAGGAATTACCAATCTGCCCATGGGACCGGTGCACAAGCTACAGTTTTGTCCGGACGATGGTAAATATTATATGGGGCGTAGTCGCGGTAGACATAATATGCTTGCGGTGACTGCGGCATGTCTTATGGTGGAAAAGTGCAAATTTACTGAGGCAGGAGGCTTTGCAGAAGAGCTTGCGGTAGCTTTTAACGATGTGGATTTGTGTTTCGGCTTATATGAACTGGGTTATGAAAATGTCTGTGAATGTGATCTGTATGCCTATCATGACGAGTCTTACAGTCGCGGAGATGATGAGGCTTCGGAGAAACTTGCAAGACTTCTGGCGGAGCGTGCCAAACTATATGCCAGACATCCCGGGCTTGAGGGTAGGGACCCTTACTATTCTACCTATTTGAATCGTGATGGTCTGGATACGCGGATTCGTCCGGTGCATGAGAACGGTAAAAATACGGCGCAATCATTGACGCCGGAAATGCTTCAAAGTATTGAGTTGACAGAAGGAAAGTTGCCGGATAAGTGTAGGGAGGATGCCTGCCTTATGGTGCGCGTGGAATCTGTTTTGAATGAAGAAAACAGTAACGTTCTGACCGGATGGAGCGTGGTTTTAGGAGATAATAACGCATGTTATTTAAAGAGATTGTTGCTTTGCTCAAAAGAGGGAAAATGTTATAGTATTGAATTGGAAGGGCAATACCGCCCGGATTTGATAGAAAATATGCCGGACCAGACCAATGTGGGACTTTGCGGATTCTGCCTGGAATGGGAGGAGGGCGTACTGCCTGTCGGAAGTTACCGGCTGGGTATGATGGCCCAAAACCGTGTAAACGGCGCGGGAATAATTAATTGGAGTAATCGGATGGTGGAAGTATGACAGATAAAGTGAATGTAGATACAAATGCAGATTTGAATTCAAATGCCGGAATTTCCTGGCAGGAGGAGTACCAAAGAGAGCATTTAAAGTGTGCGGAACTGGCAGGACGCATTGCGGATTTGGAATCTGCCAATGAGGAACTGACATGGAAGTTGAACCGTATCAAGAATAACCCCTTGTGGAAAATGTCAAAGCCTTTGCGTAATGTGATGCATTGGTTTATCAGACAGCTTGACCGTGTGCGCAACTGCGGTGGAATCCGTGGAATTTTTCACAAGTTGGACTATAAAAAACGAGAGCGTGCCGTGATGAAAAGCTATGGCACGGACAGCTTTCCCGATGAGGAGAGAGCAAAGCTTGAACGGGAGACGGTTTTTCCCCGTATGGTGAAAATCAGCATTCTGGTGCCTCTTTGGAATAATAAGCGTGAGTTCCAAATTGAGATGCTGGAGTCTGTGATGAATCAGACGTATCAGAATTGGGAGCTTTGTCTGGCGGACGGTTCCGATGATGAGCATGCCTACATGGGCGAAATCTGCAAGGAATATGTGGAGAAGTCCGGTGGTCGTATTGTGTACAAAAAGCTCGAGAAAAACATGGGTATTTCCGGCAATACCAATGCCTGCCTGGAACTTGCAACAGGTGAATATATCGGACTTTTTGACCAGGATGATATTTTGCATCCTTCCGTTTTATATGAGTATGTAAAGGCCATCAATGAGAAGGGCGCAGACTATATTTACTGTGATGAAACCACCTTTAAGGGTACGGACATCAACAAGATGCTGACCATGCATTTTAAACCGGATTATGCACCGGACAATCTGCGTGCCAACAATTATATCTGCCATTTCAGTGTGTTTGCCAGAAGCCTTTTGGATGGGGGAGAACTGTTCCGCACCAAGTTTGACGGCAGCCAGGACCATGATATGATTTTGCGCCTGACGGACAATGCAAAGTGTATTGTACATGTGCCCAAGCTGATGTATTATTGGCGTTCCCATGCAGGTAGTGTGGCTTCCGGTATTGATGCCAAGCCTTATGCTATTGCAGCAGCCAAGGGGGCTGTGGCAGAGCACCTGCGTGGTCATGGATACGACCATTTCCAAATTTCGGGAACACGTGCTTTTGAGACGATTTTCCGCATCCGATACGAGATTATCGGTACGCCAAAAATCAGTATTGTCATTCCCAACAAGGATCATGTGGAGGATTTGCGCCGTTGCGTGACTTCTATTCGAGAGAAGTCTACTTACGATAATTATGAGATTATTATTGTGGAGAACAACAGCGAGACAGATGATATTTTCAAGTATTATGGGGAGCTGTTGGAGTGCGAATATAGTGCAAAGACAGGAGTTGACGTCTGCACAAGCCCCGATGGAAAGATTTCTGTGGTGCGATTCAAGGGAGCGTTTAACTATTCCGCGGTGAATAATCTGGGGGTAAAGCATGCTTCCGGCGACTATATTTTGCTATTAAACAATGACACAGAGGTTATCACCGTCAACTGGATGGAGGAGCTTCTGATGTACGCCCAGCGTGAGGACGTGGGTGCTGTGGGAGCCAAGCTTTACTATGGGGATCGTACCATTCAGCATGCCGGTGTGGTGATTGGTCTGGGTGCGCATCGCACAGCAGGCCATACACATTACAAGCAGTCAAGACAGAATCTGGGCTACATGGGACGTCTCTGCTATGCCCAGAATGTCAGTGCTGTAACCGGTGCCTGTCTTATGGTGAAAAAGAGCCTGTTTGATGCTGTGGGCGGATTGGAAGAAGGCTTTGCCATCTCCTTAAATGATGTGGATTTGTGCTTGAAGCTCAGAGAAAAGGGACTATTGAATGTGTTCACTCCTTTTGCGGAGCTGTTCCATCATGAGTCTGTGTCCAGAGGCCTGGATGATAATGGAGAGAAGGCGGAGCGCTACAATAAGGAATCTGAGAAATTCCGTGAGAAGTGGAAGGCAGTTCTGGAGGCAGGAGATCCTTACTACAATCCGAATTTTTCACTGGACAGAAGTGATTTTTCCTTAAATGTGAATGGACAGGGGAAAGAATAGTTGGTTAGAAGTTTTTATACCGGAATTTGCGGTTTTTATGGAATTACCGTAAATTCCGGTTTTGCAACTTCCGACGTAGGAAATGCGTCTTTACAATAGGGAGCCTCATCTGTTCAATTCTCAAAATATAAGCTTGCGATTATTTGAATTTTACGTGAAAGAAATGGAGACTAAAAATGAATGGCATAATCGATAGTAAACTATTTAACATACTTTTATTGATAACAATAATTGGCGAGTTTTTGCTTCCTTGGATACTGAAGCATTTTTATAAAGGATATAATAGCAAGACAATGGTAATGAGTGTTTTAGGAAGTCCTGAAAGTCCGGTAAGAAAGATTTATAATATTTGGCTTGTGTGGTTAGGTGTTTTTTTATTGGGAGCTTCATTTTTGTTTTATAAAGATGTAAATGCTGTTTCAAGTGCATTAGCAGTATTGACATTTATCTCGATTGCTACTTTTGCAGTAGGAGCAGGAATTCTGTCTGGTTTGTTTAGCGTTAATGAATCAAAAGATAAAGTGACTTTTGCATCAAAAATACATGGTGCGGGTTCCGCATTTGGTTTTATGGCATTGATGTTTTTCCCCTTATTACAGGGGATAAGTTCTTTTAAAGGAAGTGATGTTATAAAGGGCATTTTCTGTATTCTTGCGTTTGTTTTAGCAGTAATGTTCTTTTCCTTTTTTATCATGGGTGATAAGGCGAAATTTAAAGGTACAATTTTTACTTATGAAGGTCTCTGGGAAAGATTAAGTTTGTTATTTATGTACATGCCGTTTCTATATTGTGCGATTGGAAATATTTTTGCTTAAATTTAAAGTTGGAGGATTAATTCATGTTTTGGGACAATGTTGCAGGTGTATATGATATATTTGCTAATATTATTAATAGAAAGACACATAAAGGTTTGTGTGCAAAGGTGGAAAATGAAATTTTAAAAACGGATGAGGTTTTAGAATGTGCATGTGGGACAGGTTTGCTTAGTGGCGTAATAGCGGAGAAATGTAAAAGCCTTGTGGCAACGGACTTTTCTGTAAAGATGCTTAAGAAAGCAAGAAAGAAGCATTGTGCATATACTAATATAGAATTTCGAGAAGGCAATATTTTACAGATTGAATATCCGGACGAGAACTTTGATGTTGTGGTTGCAGCTAATGTAATTCACTTGTTAGATGAACCGTATAAGGCATTGGCAGAATTGGACAGAGTGTGTCGCATAGGTGGAAAGATTATCATTCCTACATACATGAATAAAAAAGACACAGGTAAAATAAGCGGATTTGCTAATACGGTAGGAAAAGCAGGAGCTGATTTTAAGAGGCAATTTACTTATGATACATATATAGAATTTATAAAAGAAGCCGGATATAAGAATGTGAAATATTTCTTGATTGAAGGAAAGATTCCTTGTGCGGTTGCGGTGATTACGAAATAGTGAGAATTAACAGTAAAAGAAAAATCATTCTGATGCATGGCTATCAGTGTCCATGACAGGTATGGAATAAATACTTCTAATACAGTGGTGTATTTCTTTCATGGAACAGTTTTTGATGAAATGCTTGCATAGAAGATTACGTAAGTAGATAAGATATTTGATAAATAGAAAAAAGCATTTCCATAATATAAAAAGTATGGTAAAATATAAACAGTATAGGGTGTCGGAATTGTCCTACAGGTCATTCTAAAAATGACTATCCGGCAACCTAAATCGGCTATGCCAATAAAAAGACAGGAGGACATACAGATGGGTTATATGGAGGAATACAAATTCTGGTCTGAGGATGCCTATTTTGATCAGGCAACCAAGGATGAACTGGCTGCAATTAAGGATGATGCGGCTGAGATTGAGGAGCGTTTCTACAAGGAACTTGAGTTTGGTACCGGCGGTATGCGTGGTATTATCGGTGCTGGAACCAATCGCATGAATATCTACACCGTGCGCAAGGCTACTCAGGGTCTGGCTAACTTTATTTTGAAGCAGGGCACACAGGCGAAGGGTGTTGCTATTTCTTATGACAATCGTCGCATGTCCACTGAGTTTGCTGAGGTTGCAGCACTTTGTCTGGCAGCAAACGGTATCAAGGCTTACATTTTCGGAGAGTTGAGACCTACTCCCGAGCTTTCCTTTGCACTGAGAGAGTTGGGCTGTACTGCAGGTATTATGGTAACTGCAAGCCACAATCCCCCTGAGTACAACGGTTACAAGGTTTATTGGGAGGACGGCGCACAGGTAACTGCACCCAAGGACAAAGAGATTATCACCGAGGTTTTGGCGATTAAGGATTATTACACCATGAAGACCATGGATAAAGAGGAAGCTATTAAGGCAGGACTCTATCAGGTAATCGGCAAGGAAATCGATGATGCTTACATGGTAGCTCTGAAGAAGCAGATTATCCATCCTGATGTAATTGCTGAGATGGCTAATGATATCAAGATTGTTTACACACCTCTCTGCGGTAGCGGTAACAAGCCTGTACAGCGTGTATTGTCTGAGCTTGGATTTAAGAATGTGTATGTGGTTCCCGAGCAGGAGAATCCCGATCCCAACTTTACTACATTGGAGTATCCTAATCCTGAGGATCCCAAGGCATTTACTTATGCATTGAATTTGGCTAAGGAGAAGGATGCAGATATCGTTCTTGCTACTGACCCTGATGCAGACCGTCTGGGTGTATATGCTAAGGACCTGAAGACCGGCGAGTATGTTGCCTTCAGCGGTAACATGTCCGGTATGCTGATTGCGGAGTATGTTCTGAGAGAGCATGCTGCAAAGGGTACCATGCCTGAGAATCCTGCAATGGTTACTACTATTGTTACCACCAACATGACCTTCCCCATCGCTGAGAGCTATGGCGTGAAGCTTATCGAGGTGCTGACCGGATTTAAGTTTATTGGTGAGCAGATTAAGCTCTTCGAGCAGACCGGCAGCAACAATTATGTATTCGGTCTTGAGGAGTCCTACGGTTGTCTGGTGGGAACCCATGCAAGAGATAAAGATGCAATCGTAGCTGTAATGAGCCTTTGTGAGGTTGCTGCATACTGCAAGAAGCAGGGCAAGAGCCTCTGGGATATGATGCTGGAGCTGTACGAGAAGTACGGTTACTTCAAGGAGACCCAGTATACCATTACCTTGAAGGGTATCGAGGGCGCTAAGCAGATTACCGAGATTATGAACAAGCTTCGTACCAATCCTCCCAAGCAGATTGGCGATTGGAAGGTATTGAAGTTCCGCGATTATCAGGAGGATGTAATTCTGGATATGGAGTCCGGCGAGAAGACTTCCACCGGCTTGCCTAAGTCCAATGTGCTCTACTTTGAGCTTCCTGACAACAACTGGTGTTGTGCACGTCCCTCCGGTACGGAGCCCAAGCTGAAATTCTACATGGGCGTTAAAGGTGAGAGCCTCGAGGATGCAGTGGCTAAGAATGAGGCACTGACTGAGGCAATTAAGGCATTAATTTAAGAGAAATATAGTTGTATTACAGAAGCAGCGAATCCTCTTTGCGCAGTGCTGGCGAGGGGATTTGCTGTTTCCTTGCATTAAACAGATAGTTTGGGTAAAACATGGAGCGTTGGCTTCCGGCATTGGGAATGGTTGGGGCATATACAGAATAATTCGAGCGTAGCACCCCAAAACTTTTTATTTCAATCAAAAAAGTTCGGTTTACAGATCACTATGGGTATATGTAAGAAAATCTTTCAAAAATACCCTGTAAGCTCTCATATTTGGGGTATCTGATATGTTTTTTTTGTATATGCCCTTGACCGGTTATATAAAGGTAAGTAATATTAGGAAGCAAGTGAGGGAATGATGGATTCTAATACCGCATTGGCTAATTTCAAGAGGGAACAATATGAGGAGTATCTGCAGGACATTGAGCTTGCGAATAAGGCTTTATCAGAGGCGATGTTAAATGTGTCGAGTGAGGATTTGATTTGCGATATTTATGCTATACCTTCAGGTAATCACCAGGCTTTTTATGGGAAGCTTTATTGTCAGGGAGGGAGATACAGTCTTGTTTATGCAAAGCCAATATTAAATCATCCGGTGTATTATCCGGAAGAGGTTTATATGTATCTTTTTAAGGACGCTAGTGCAGTAAATAAGAAAGATGGCAGACAGATGGGAGAGATTGTATGTGGTATCACAAATTTAGAAGAGGAATTTGTAAAGAATCTTGACAGTAAGCTGAAAGCATTGCCGGATAAATTTGTACTTGAAGAAGATGCATTTGTGCTGGATGGAGTGATGCATGGAATCCGTGTTTATGAGAGTAGTCATATTCAAAAAACGTGTTTTTACAATGATTCGAAGTGTATTCCATATAAAGGAGAAATGACGCCGGAATTGCAGTGGTACTATTCTGTTTTTTATTTGATGATAGAACAGATAATAGGTCGGGGAGCGAAGGGCGAGCGAATAGGTTGTAATTGCAATCAATATGAACCCGGGGAATATTTGAGAGAATATGCAGATTGTTTGAATTTTTATGAGGAAAATTCGGAGGGGACTCGGTATAAGTGTGCTTATTGTAATAGTTTTTGGCGAAGTGATACCAACAGCCCCAATATGAGGTTGCGATATAAGAAATATAAGGAAAGCGAGGATTAGACATGGGAGCGCTGAATTCAGCAAATATCAAAAAAACTATATATTATTTTCAGCGCAACGGTCTGAAAAACACATGGTATGCGGCGAAAGAGCGTCTTGCGCAGGCCAAGGAGGCTCCCTATAGCTATGTGGTTCCTTCAGCGGAGGAGCTTGCAAGACAGCGTCAGGTTGTGGCGCAGGGGGCAGAAAACGGTACTCATGAAGGCATTGATTTTAGCATTGTGGTGCCTTTATACCGTACCAAGCCTGTATTTTTGAAGGAGTTAATTGAAAGCCTGCAGGCTCAGACCTATCCCTATTGGGAAGTGATTCTGGCGGATGCCACTGAGGATGACAGTGTGTGGGAGATTGTAAAGGATTATGAGGCAAATCCGGCAATCCGCTATGTGCACTTGTCATCTAATGACGGAATTTCTGCCAACACCAACGCTGCACTTCCCTATGCAAAGATGAACTATATTGGTCTTTTGGACCATGATGATATATTGACTCCGGATGCTCTGTTTGAGATGGCTGAAACAATCAGACAGGCAAGGGAGCAGGGGCAGGAGCTTCAACTGATTTATTCTGATGAGGATAAATGCAATGGCGAGGCTACAGAGTATTATGAGCCCCATTACAAGGAAAAGCTTAATTACGATTTGATTTTAAGTAATAATTACATCTGTCATTTTATGGTGATGAGGCGGGAATTGATGCAGAAACTTGGATTCCGTCCGGAATATGACGGAGCTCAGGATTATGACCTGGTACTTCGGGCAGTGACAGAATTGGGGATTCCGACCAATCCGGCTAAGGAGATGGCCATCGCACATGTGCCTAAGATTCTGTACCATTGGCGTTGTCATGCCTCCTCCACGGCAGAAAATCCCCGTAGCAAGGAATATGCCTATGAGGCAGGCAGGCGTGCTTTACAGAGCTATATTGACCGCAATAACATTCCCGGTAAGGCAGTACATCTCAAGCATGTGGGATTCTATCAGGTGGAGTACTCCGAAGATGTGTTTGCGGCCAGAAAAGATATAGGTGCTATAGGCAGTGCACTCACCAAGAAGGGTAAGATTGTATCCGGACGTATGGATGAGGAGGGAAATGTGTATTATAAAGGACTGTCCAAGCATTTTAGCGGTTATCTTCATCGTGCGGTTCTCACTCAGAGTGCAGAGGCGATAGATATTCGTTCCATGGTAGTGAGAGAGGAACTTAGGGGTTTGTTTAAAGAAATAACAGGCGTTACTTATCGCAGAATTCCCGGTACACAGATTTTTGATGTAAGTACTTTGCCGGAGGGAACCAATTATAAGGAGCTAAGTATCAAATTAAGTAAAGAAATTCGCAGACGGGGATATCGTCTGCAGTGGTATAGGAGGGACAATGGCTAAAATAACAGTTGTTATCCCGAATTATAACGGAATAAAATACCTGAAAACCTGTCTGGAATCACTCTATTCACAGGAGGAAGGAACACCGGAATATCATGTGTTGATTGTAGATAATGCATCGAAGGATGGTAGCATAGAGCAGGCGCAAGAACTTTTTCCACAGACGCAGATTATACGTCTTGCAACCAATACCGGTTTTTGCCATGCCGTAAATGTTGGCATACAGGAGTCGGATACTCCATATATTATATTACTCAACAATGATACAAAGGTGAAATCGACCTTTGTAAAACATCTCTACAGAGCCATTGAAAAGGATTCAAAAATTTTTTCGGTCAGTGCGCGTATGTTGATGTGGGACCGTCCGGACTTGATGGATGGGGCAGGGGATTTGTACAATGTATTAGGGTGGGCTTTTGCAAGGGGCAAAGGTCGTTCGGCTTCTAAATACAATAAACCTTCCCGAATTTTTTCTTCCTGTGGCGGAGCGGTTATTTACAGACGGAGCATTTTAGAGCAGATTGGCCTCTTTGATGAACTTCATTTCGCCTATTTGGAGGATTTGGATCTAGGGTATCGTGCGCAAATTCACGGCTATTGCAATATTTATGAGCCTCAGGCGGAGGTTCTTCATTACGGGAGTGCATCTACCGGTTCCAGATACAATGAATTTAAGACAAAATTGTCTTCTGCAAATAATCTATACGTTATATATAAAAACATGCCAATTCTTCAAATTCTTTGGAATTTACCATGCTTGCTACTGGGTTTTTTTGTAAAATGGTTGTTTTTTGTGCGAAAAGGAATGGGCAGAACGTATCTTCAGGGATTACAAACAGGATGGAAGCGCTGTTTATCCGAGGAAGGTCGTGGACGAAAAGTTCGTTTTGAATTTAATAATTTGTCTCATTATTTCAACATACAATGGCAACTATATGTCAATTTGTTAAAATTTATTGCTAAAAATTAATAATATTTACCAATTGCAATTGACGAAATAATTAGGCATAATATACATGGGGAGGTGTTGTAATGGCCAAATTAGATGGAATGATGTATGCTATACTTTGTATCATAGTAATCGCGATAGCAGTTGTTGCAGTCTGGAGACTGGTTAGTATGATGAAGCAGTCCCGAAATGAAAAAAAGTCTGCGAACAACCAACAGTCTTCGTATGTCCAACTGAATGTTGCGGCCAAACAGGCAGAAGCCAGTAGTGTTAGCGAGGAAGGATATCGTATCGTAAAAGGCTTTCTGGTGAAATTGGATACAGAACGTCAGAACAGACATATGCCCGGACGTAACGCATATGAAATGGCGCGTACGAATGGTAATTTGAGAAGTATCATATATCGTGATGCAACTGCAATACAAAAACTTTTGGATGATTGTGCCGGAACCGGTGAGTTTATAGGCGCAGATAAAGAGATTGTTAATTTCGGTCAGGTCATTGGGCAATATGTGGATGTAGATGGTCAAAGCAAGCGCGAGACCAAGATGGGTGTTATTCATTATAGTGCTGAAGGTGCTTATATTGTGCCTTGCAGACCATACTGAGGAGGTGCTTGCAAAAATGAATGATATAAGTGATATGCTCCTGGCCTTGAGCCAGTACCCCAATGGTACATATATTAAGCTGGTGTGGCCTCACGAGGGTCTGGTGCTGGGTGGTATAATAGAGACTATTTATGAAACAGATAATGGCAAGCGGGAAGGAACTTCCATGTATCGAGAGTTTTACGCTTGTGCGTTTCGTGTAAAGAAGACAATTCAGAATACAGGTTCTTTGTCTTATCCGTACAATGCGATATTGGAGATTTCACCGGATACAGCGCCGATGATGATTTCCTTGGAGGATGATACCATCATCTGGTCCAAATAAAAAGTATAATGAAAAGAGGGCTTTCCACAGGTTTTAGACAACCGGGAGCTCTCTTTTTTGGTAATGTGTTGAATGGAGTGGATAATATTTACAAAAGTGTAGTTTATAAAAATATTACAGTGTTGGAATAATAATTCTTATGAAATCTTAAGAATTGACTTCATAAATACTTAAGTTGACTGTAATAGGGGGATTCTTGTAAAATTACACCATGGGATTAGAGCTTTTTGGGAAAGATACCGGGTGGTGCTTATGATTAAAGACAATCAGAAGGTATTTAACAGATTGCTGGTCGTATTGGATGCGGCGATTATCGCAGCATCTTTTATGCTTGCCTATTTTTTCAAATTTTATATATTAAACGACGGACCCGGACCGGGCGTGCTTCCTGCCAAGGATTATTTGGAATTATTGCCCTTTATTGTGCCGGGCTTTGTGTTGCTGTATTATAGCTGTGGAGTTTATGCGCCTAAACGAACTATACGACGCAGATTTGAGATTTACAGTATTGTTCAGGCGAATACTGTAGGTCTGGCAGCAATGATTATCATTCTCTACATGATTGTCAAGGAGATTAACTACTCCCGTTCAGTAATTATGTTCTTCTATATGTTGAACATTTTCCTGACGAGTTGCTTAAGACTGGCGTTGCGCAAGAGCCTTCAGACGATTCGCAGCAAGGGATACAATCTGAAACATATTTTACTGGTAGGTTATTCCCGGGCAACAGAGGCTTATATTGATCGTCTTCATGACAATCCCCAGTGGGGGTATGTGGTCTGCGGAGTTTTGGATGACAATATTCCGGCAGGTACAGTGTACAAGGGAGTAAAGGTTTTGGGAAGTTTGGGTAATTTAGAGATTATCCTTCCGGAAAACAAGCTGGATGAAATAGCAATTACTCTTTCGTTGAAGGATTATGATCATCTGGCAGATATTGTTAACATATGTGAGAAATCAGGTGTTCATACCAAATTTATTCCGGATTATAACAGTCTGATTCCTACGAAACCTTATACAGAGGATTTGATGGGATTGCCGGTGATTAATATTCGTTATGTGCCTTTGACTAACACCGGCAATATGCTGTTAAAACGTGCAGTGGACATTGTCGGTTCCTTATGTGGAATTATTGTTTTGTCGCCGGTGATGCTTTTGTGTGCTTTGGCTGTAAAGCTGAGCAGCCCCGGACCTGTCATTTTTAAGCAGGAGAGAGTGGGACTTCACAATAAGCCTTTCTACATGTATAAGTTCCGTAGCATGGAACAGCAGGCTCCAAACAAGGAAAAGAAGGCATGGACCGTCAAAAATGACCCCAGAGTGACCGGGGTTGGCAAGATTTTGAGACGTACCAGTCTGGATGAATTACCGCAGCTGTTCAATATATTAAAGGGTGATATGAGTCTGGTCGGTCCCAGACCGGAAAGACCTCATTTTGTTGACAAGTTTAAAGAAGAAATACCCCGTTATATGGTAAAACATCAGGTGCGTCCGGGACTTACCGGTTGGGCACAGGTAAACGGGCTTCGTGGCGATACATCCATTCGCAAACGTATTGAATATGATATTTATTACATCGAGAACTGGACTCTGGGGCTGGATGTGAAAATAATTTTCCTGACGTTCTTTACAGGATTTATCAACAAAAACGCATATTAATGCAAGATGAAGGAGAAAAGTGGGTTATGGCTGAGAACTACAAAGGTAATGCAGGTGCCAAGAAGGCATCTAAAAGCAAAAGTAAGGTAATTATTTTTGCGATTGAGATTTTGCTGATTCTGATTATGTTGGCATTTTTGTATTTTATAATGACACAGGGCGGAGAAGGCCCCAAGGTGGTAGAGCTTGACAAGGACAAGCTGATTAACGAGGAAGTTTTGGAGAGTAATACTGCTGAGGGAGACAAAGAGTTGAAGCCCGGTGAGATTGCAGATACCGGTTATATGAATGTTGCACTTTTTGGTGTAGATGCAATTACCACAAACGGTCTTTACAAGGGTAGCCGAAGCGATAGTATTATGATTGCAAGTATCAATATGGATACCGGTGATATCAAGCTTGTCAGCGTATATCGTGATACCTACTTGAACCTTGGTACTGATACTTATAATAAATGTAACCATGCATATGCAGGTGGTGGTGCAGAACAGGCTATTAAGATGCTGAATATGAACCTTGACTTGGACATCACCAACTTTGTTACCGTAAACTATCAGAGCCTTATCGATTTGGTTGATGGTCTGGGCGGTATCTACATTGACGTAGATAAGAACGAGTTAAAGCATATCAACAACTATCAGATTACAATTAACAAGGACTTGAATCTTGGCGGTTATACTCCTGTTAAGGAGACCGGTTATCAGAAACTGAACGGCCTGCAGGCTACTGCTTATTGCCGTATCCGTTACGATATTCCCGGTGGTGACTTCGGTCGTGCATCCAACCAGCGTGAGGTTCTTAAGGCAATCGAAGAGCAGGCAAAGAAGACCGATGCAGCAACTCTGACTGCTGTATTCAATGAAGTAATTGATGAAGTATACACCAGCATGGATAGCAAAGATTTGTTGGAGTTGGTAGGTAACATCAACAATTATCGCATCAAGGATGAGGCTGGTTTCCCCGAGGAGTCCATGCGTACTACTGGCAATATCGGTGCAAAGGGAAGCTGTGTAATTCCTTTGGATTTGGAGAGTAATGTAGAATGGCTTCATGAGTTCCTTTATGAGGATACCGAATATACCGTATCTGATACTGTTAAGGAATGTGCTACTCAGATTAAGAAGGACACTTCATCTTATATCAATCGCTAATATAATGTAGAGTAAGGGAGCTTGGCAAAATGTGCAAAGCTCCCTTAAATTTTATACATAAGTTTCTAATTTCTGCTACTTGTAGGTGATGTGATATTTGAGTATAATGGGATAGGAAATGAGGAGTAACAACATGGAAATCGACATTATTATACCGCTGTATAAGCCGGGGAAAGAATTGTTTACTTTGCTGGATAAGCTGGAAAACCAGTCAGTTCCGGTTCATAAGATTATTTTGTTAAATACAGAGGAAAAATATTTTACAGCTTTAACCTATGGTACGGATTTTGTGAAACGTTACCGCAATGTGGAGGTGTTTCACCTCTCCAAAAGGGAGTTTGATCATGGGGGGACCAGACGACTGGGGGTATCCAGATCAACGGCTCCCATATTTGTGATGATGACGCAGGATGCTGTTCCGGCAGATGAGTTTTTGTTGGAAAAGCTGACAGAGCCCCTTAAGGGCAATGTGGCAGTGTCCTATGCACGACAGCTGGCGGACAGTAAGAGCAGTGTGTTGGAACGATTTAGCAGACAGTTCAATTATCCGGATAAATCCTGTGTCAAGTCATATACTGATTTGGAGCGTTTAGGTATTAAAACATATTTTTGTTCTAATGTGTGCGCTGCTTATCGCAGGGAAATTTATGACAGACAGGGTGGATTTGTTAAAAGGACCATTTTTAATGAGGATATGTTATATGCTGCAAAAGTAATTCAGGCAGGGCATCAAATTGCTTATGCTGCGGAGGCACAGGTGATTCATTCCCATAATTATAATTGCAGGCAGCAGTTCCACCGTAATTTTGATTTGGGAGTTTCCCAGGCACAACATCCGGAAGTTTTTGCCGGTATAAAGTCTGAGTCGGAAGGAATGCGTATGGTCAAAGCAGCCACGGCATATTTTAAAGAGAATCATATGGTGAGAAAAATTCCGTATTTTTATGTACAGTGCTTTTGGAAATATGCAGGATTTCTTTTGGGCAAACATTACAATAAGCTTCCTCAAAAGATGGTATTGGCCTGCACGGCAAGCCCAATGTATTTTAAAAAGTAGCAAAATGGAGGATATATTATGTGTGGTATTGTAGGTTATATTGGTAACAGGCAGGCAGCTCCCATTATTTTGGATGGTCTGGCAAAACTGGAGTATCGTGGTTATGATTCAGCAGGTGTGGCTGTTTTTGACGGTAGTAAGATTCATACTGAGAAGGCTGCAGGACGTCTCGCGGTGTTGGAACATCTCACTCGTGGCGGTGAGACCATGCCGGGATTTTCCGGTATCGGGCATACCAGATGGGCGACGCATGGTGCGCCCAGCGATTTGAATGCACATCCCCATACCAATAAGCAGGGAACTATTGCGGTGGTGCATAATGGTATTATTGAGAATTATATTCCTCTTAAGAAAAAGCTTGAGAAAAAAGGCTATGAGTTTGTGTCTGAGACGGACACAGAGATTCTGGCAAAACTTTTGGATTATTATTACAAGGGCAATCCATTGGAGGCAGTGACGAAGGTGCTTCATCGTGTGGAAGGCTCCTATGCGCTGGGTATTATGTTTGCGGATTTTCCCGGAGAGCTTTATGCAGCACGAAAGGACAGTCCTTTGATTGTGGGACGTAATGATGACGGTTGCTTTATTGCGTCTGATGTGCCTGCTATTTTGAAGTATACCCGTACGGTATATTATATGGATAATCAGGAAGTTGCCTGCCTGAAGGCAGATGATTTGCAGTTCTATTCCGTGGATGAGGAGGAACTTTCTAAGGAATCTGTCACCATTGACTGGGATGCAGATGCAGCAGAGAAAGCCGGTTATGAACATTTCATGTTAAAGGAAATGTATGAACAGCCTAAGACCATCACAGATACGATTTCGCCCCGTATTCACGAGAATGATATTGTGATTGAGGAGTTGAATATGTCTGATGAAGAGCTTCGTGAGATTCGCAAGATTCATATTGTGGCATGCGGTTCTGCATATCATGCCGGTGTGACCGCCAAATATGTAATTGAGGGTCTGGCGCGTATTCCGGTAGAAGTAGATGTGGCCAGTGAGTTCCGCTATCGTAATCCTATTTTGGAACAGGGGGCCATGGTAATTGTCATTAGTCAGTCCGGTGAGACCGCAGATACGCTTGCGGCGCTTAGAGAGTCCAAGGCCCGCGGATTTAAGGTGCTTGGAATTGTGAACGTGGTGGGCAGTTCCATTGCAAGAGAGGCCGACAGCGTTATGTATACCTGGGCTGGTCCGGAGATTGCAGTAGCTACTACAAAAGCATACAGTGCCCAGCTTGTGGCAATGTATATGCTGGCTATGAAGATGGCCAAGGTGCGTGGCCTTGTGGATGAGAAAACGTTTGGTAGCCTGTTGTCTGATTTGCGCTGCCTGCCCGATCAGGTGGAAATGCTTCTGGCACAGAAGGAGAAAATCCAGCATTTTGCAAACCGTTATGTGGGCGCAAAGGATATATTCTTTATCGGTCGCGGAGTAGACCATGCTATTTCATTGGAAGGTTCCTTGAAATTAAAGGAGATTTCTTATGTTCACTCAGAGGCTTATGCTGCCGGCGAGTTGAAGCATGGTACCATTTCTTTGATTGAAGACGGTACGCTGGTTGTGGCAGTGTCCACTCAGGAGGATTTGTTTGCCAAGACCATCAGCAATATTGTGGAGGTAAAGGCTCGCGGAGCTTTTGTCATGGCAGTGACCAATGAAGGAAATAAGGCGATAGAGAAAGCGGCAGATTACGTGGTATATTTGCCCGAGACCTGTAACTGGTTTACCAATTCATTGGCGATTATTCCTTTGCAGCTTTTTGCATATTATGTTGCACTGGCGCGGGGATGTGATGTCGATAAACCCAGAAACCTTGCAAAATCAGTAACCGTAGAATAAAAATTGATTTAATATTTGTTTCATTTTCTTATCACAAATTGAACACATTTTGCATTTATACTGACATTGTTGATGAAATGTGTAGTTTGTTTGGAATATAGGAAAGAGGGATTTTATGTACGATAACGAGAATTACGGACAGGAAAATTATTATTTTAATTATATGGATGGGCAGCCACAGCCGGAGCCGCCTGTGCAGAAGAGCATGCCGCAGCCGGAGGTTTCAGTGCAGCAAAGTGTACCTCAGCAGGAGCCTTTTGCGCAGCAGAACATTCCTTCACAGGGGAGATTTGTGCAGCAGGATATCCCCCGGCAGGAGCCTTTTGCGGATTGGAATGGAGTAGGAAATACGCCCGGGACGGAAAGTATGCGTGAGCGTGTGGAACGTAAGGATGTTTCCGGAGAGGAACCTAAGAAGATGGGATTTTTCCCGAAGATGTTGATAAGTGTCAGCTTGGGATTGTTCTTTGGCATTTTTGCGGGAATTGGCTTTGTTGGTGTGCAGCAGGCGTCTGAGGCATTACAGCCGGAGGCTTCGCTTGAGAACCCTGTTCAGAGTGAAGCAGATGTAGGAGCAGCTTCCATGGAGGCGGTATCTCCTCAAGTGCAGCAGCCTACAGGAACCACAATGGTATACTCGGATTCTTCTACACATGTTTCTACTATTGTAGAAAATGTAATGCCGGCAATGGTTTCTATTATCAATAATTATACGGAAGTAAGCTCCTTCTGGGGACAGACTTACAGAGAAGAGTTGTCTTCCAGCGGTTCCGGTATTATTGTTTCTGAGAATGAAGAGGAGCTTTTGATTGTATCCAACCAGCATGTAATTGCTGATGCAGACCAGCTTTTGGTGACGCTTATCGATGAGACGCAGGTGGAGGCTTATGTAAAGGGCGTGGATGCAGACATGGATCTGGCTGTTATTGCAATTCGTTTGGATGATTTGAGTCCGGAGACCAGAAATGCCATTGCTATTGCTACTTTGGGAAATAGTGATGAACTGATTCTGGGTGAGCAGGTGATTGCCATTGGTAATGCACTTGGATATGGCCAGTCCGTAACGGTAGGCTATGTAAGTGCTATAGACAGAGAGATTGAACTGGAGGATGGTTCTAGGCGCAGTTTTATCCAGACAGATGCAGCGATCAATCCCGGTAACTCGGGTGGAGCTCTTTTGAATGCTAAGGGTGAAGTTATTGGTATTAATTCCAACAAGATTGGCGGCAGCTCTATCGAAGGCATGGGATATGCCATTCCCATTACGACTGCAAGTCCCATTATCGGCGAGTTGATGGAGAGACAGACTCGCAATAAAGTAAGTGAATCTGATTTGGGATACATGGGTATCACTTTTCAGGATGTAACCGACCAGATTGCCATGATGTATGGTATGCCCAAGGGCGTGTATGTAGTTTCCGTATTGGAAGGTACCGGTGCTGAGGCTGCAGGCATGGTTATGGGTGATGTTATTGTAAATTTTGATGGTGACAAGATTACCGGATTCCAGGATTTGCAGTCAGTGCTTCAATATTATGCAGTAGGTGATACTGCAACAGTAACGGTTATGCGTCCTGTAAATGGCGAGTATAAAGAAGTAGAATTGCAGATAACTTTGGGCGAAAGACCTGTAGAGGAGAATTAAGGAAACCCGGACGGCGTAGGCTGTCCGGATTTTTTTGCTTTATAAAAACTTCACTTGTACTGACTTCTTATATTCGGTATAATGGGAGAGAATGTGGCTGTTTTGTATAAGGCTGCTGTGATAAAGGAGAGCAATATGTCAGATATTTTTGATAACAATAATGATGATTTTAAAGAGGTAGATACCGACAATTTAGTTACCACCGTTTCAGAAAAGGAAGAGAAGGAAGAAACTTCTGAGTCCAATAAGAACAGTGATTATGAGGACGTGTGTTTTGTATGTCGCAGACCGGAGTCTAAGACCGGCAGAATGTTTAAGCTGCCTAATAATATCACTGTCTGCAACGACTGTATGCACAAGACCATGGAGACTGTGAGCCAGTTTGATTATCAGGGGATGCTCAATAATCCCAATTTCCAACAGGATATGGAGCAGTTTTCCAAACAGAGCGGTTTCCCCAATATCCGCTTTGTGAATATGGCAGATTTGCAGGGTGAGGGCGGCATTCCCAACAAGCAGAAGCTCAAGAAAAAAAAGAAAAAAGAAGGCGATGCACCGGCCATTGATATCCGCAATATTCCGGCGCCTCATAAAATCAAAGCGCAGCTGGATGAGTATGTAGTAGGTCAGGAACATGCCAAGAAAGTAATTTCCGTTGCAGTTTACAATCACTACAAGCGTGTTGCTACCAATACTATGGATAGTATCGAAATCGAGAAGTCCAATATGCTGATGATTGGACCCACCGGATGTGGTAAGACCTATCTGGTGAAGACTTTGGCAAGACTTTTGGACGTGCCTTTGGCTATTGCAGATGCGACATCTCTTACCGAAGCCGGTTACATTGGCGATGATATTGAGAGTGTGGTATCCAAACTTTTGGCAGCAGCGGATAACGATGTGGAGAAGGCTGAGCAGGGAATTATCTTTATTGATGAAATTGATAAGATTGCAAAGAAAAAAGAAACACACAGCCGTGATGTCAGCGGTGAGAGTGTACAGCAGGGGATGTTAAAACTGTTAGAGGGAGCTGAGGTGGAGGTGCCGGTAGGTGCCAACAGCAAAAATGCCATGGTACCCCTTGCAACTGTAAATACCCGCAATATTCTCTTTATCTGTGGCGGTGCATTCCCTGATTTGGAGGACATTATCAAAGAACGTCTGAATAAGAGTGCAGCCATTGGTTTCGGCTCTGAATTAAAGGATAAATACGACAAAGAGAAAAATATTCTTTCCAAGGTAACCGTGGAAGATATCCGCAAATTTGGTATGATTCCCGAGTTTATCGGACGTCTCCCTATCATCTATACTTTAGAGGGGCTTGGCAAGGATATGATGGTGAAAATCTTAAAGGAGCCCAAGAATGCCATTTTAAAGCAGTACCAGAAGCTTTTGGAGCTTGATGAGGTGAAGCTGGAATTTACGGATGGAGCATTGGAGGCCATTGCAGATAAGGCTTTGAAACATGATACCGGCGCCCGTGCACTTCGCTCTATCATAGAGGAATTTATGCTGGATATCATGTATGAGATTCCCAAGGATGACAATATCGGTAAGGTAACTATTACCAGAGAGTATATCGAAGGAAACGGTGGTCCGATAATTGACATTCGCAGTAATCAGATTAACCATGTGCCCGTGGAGGAAATGAATACGATTTCACAAATGTAATTAATTAAAGGTGGGTGGCTCATAGAGCTGCCCATTTGTCATGTAAAACAAATGGAAAAAAATATAAAATCTCTATTGACATATAAATAAAGTATGGTACGATAAATATATGAACAATCATTCATATGAATGATTGTGAAAGTGAACGCGAATGAGAAGCATTTGCAAATACCAAAATAAGAATGAAATCAGGAGGATTTTATCATGAAGAAAACTTACAAAATTGAAGTAGATTGTGCAAACTGTGCAATGAAGATGGAGGAGGCTACCAAGTCTGTAGATGGTGTTAAAGATGCGGTGGTTAGCTTTATGACTCAGAAGATGAATGTAGAATTTGAGGACGGTGCGGATGAGAAAGCAGTTATGCAGGCAGTTGTAAAGGCTTGTAAAGTGGTAGAGGACGACTGTGAGATTTATTTGTAGAAGGGTCTTGTTATGACAAAGAAGCAAAAAAAGGTTTTACGCCGCATTATTATGGCAGCGGTGCTTATGGTAGGTCTGGCATTTCTTCCTTTGGGCCAACCGTGGCAGTTTCTGCTTTACATGGTGCCCTATATTATTATCGGATATGATATTTTGCGTAAAGCGTGGAAGGGTATTCTGAACAAGCAGGTATTCGATGAGAATTTCCTGATGGCGGTAGCTACAGTAGGTGCCATTCTTCTGGGTGAGTATCAGGAGGGCGTGGCAGTTATGCTGTTTTACCAGATAGGCGAGCTCTTTCAGGCAGTTGCCGTTGGTAAGAGCCGACGTAATATCAGTGCCCTGATGGATATTCGACCGGACTATGCCAATGTGGAGAATGATGCAGGAGAACTTACTCAGGTAGACCCTGATGAGGTTGCCATTGGCACGGCTATTGTGGTATGCCCCGGTGAAAAGGTACCCATTGACGGCGTGGTGGTGGAAGGTACTTCCACGTTAAATACCGGAGCCCTTACCGGCGAAAGTGCACCAAGAGATGTGACGGTAGGGGACGAAATCATCAGTGGCTGCGTGAACAATTCCGGCCTTTTAAAGATTCGGACTACCAAGGAATTTGGTCAGTCCACGGTTTCCAAGATTTTGGAGCTGGTGGAGAATTCCAGTATGAAGAAATCCCGCTCCGAGAACTTTATTACCAAGTTTGCCAAGTACTACACACCGGCGGTATGTTACGGAGCCCTTGCGCTGGCAGTTTTGCCTCCTGTTTTCAATTTGATTATGGGCAATCCGGCGTCATGGAGCACTTGGATTATCAGGGCTCTTACCTTCCTGGTTATCAGTTGTCCCTGTGCATTGGTTATTTCGATACCACTTAGTTTCTTCGGTGGAATCGGTGGCGCTTCCGCATGTGGTATTCTGGTGAAGGGGTCTAATTATCTGGAAGCATTGGCCCAAACTAAGTATGTGGTATTTGATAAAACGGGTACTCTTACCAAGGGTGTGTTTGAGGTGCAGGAGGTAAAGCCCTCCGCTGCATATACGAAAGAGCAGTTGCTTTTTTATGCAGCCCACGCAGAAAGTTATTCCAGCCATCCTATCAGCAAGAGTCTGCAGACGGCATATGGACAGAGTATTAATCGTGATGCTGTGACAGAGGTGGAGGAAATCGGTGGTCACGGTATTACTGCGAAAGTGGAGGGGCATAGTGTAGCAGCAGGCAATTCCAAGCTGATGAAGAAGTTAGGGCTTGCTTATGCAGAGAATGCCGGTATCGGTACGATTGTACATGTGGCTATAGATGAAGCCTATGCAGGTTATATACTGATAGCAGATGTGGTAAAAGAGACTTCTAAGGCAGCCATCAAAGCATTGAAGGCAGCAGGAGTGAAGCAAAGCATCATGCTCACCGGAGATGCCAAGCCTGTGGCAGATTATATAGCGGCAGAGCTTTCTATAGAAGAGGTGCACAGTGAGCTTTTGCCCGGAGATAAGGTGGAGCAGGTGGAAAAGCTTCTGGCGGCCAAAGGGAAAAAAGACAAGCTGGCCTTTGTGGGAGATGGTATCAATGATGCGCCGGTGCTTTCCAGAGCAGATATTGGTATCGCCATGGGAGCCATGGGTTCCGATGCGGCTATTGAGGCGGCGGATATTGTGCTTATGGATGATAATCCATTGAAAATTGCACAGGCCATTAAGATTTCCCGAAAATGTCTACGTATTGTTTACCAGAATATCGTGTTTGCCCTAGGTGTTAAGGGTATATGCCTGATTTTGGGGGCTATAGGTATCGCCAATATGTGGATTGCCATTTTTGCAGACGTGGGTGTGATGGTGTTGGCAGTGTTGAATGCGATACGATGCCTGAATGTAAAACATATGAAGGTGTAAAAAGCAAAGTGGCAGCGGTCCTTACAAGCCGGGATATTTGCAGGCTTTCCTGCATATACTAGGTGTAAAAGCATTCAGAGGCTTTTCATGGATAGTAATGTAGTAAATTTCCGGGATTGTAAGGAGGCTGTGCTTTCAGAAAATACATATGATTATATTACGGACTTCTCCCTTTCTGATTTTATTGGAATGGGAGAAGCTTTTTGTTATGCAAATGTTGATGATACGTATAATATCGTGTATCTGGACAGGGCAAATATACCGGACTGGGGAGCGGAGGCATTTCAATATCAGAGTGTTCCCAAGCTTTACGGACTCTCAGCCATTGAAGGCGGAACGGGAGGGTTCAGTCCGGATGCATTGATAGCCAGTGGAATTTTACAGGTACAAAGGGAGCCGTTGAGTCTAACCGGAAGAGGCTGTGTCATTTGTTTTATTGATACCGGAATTGATTATACACTGGATGTGTTTCGGGACGATTCGGGGAATAGTCGTATTCTGGCAATTTGGGACCAGACGATTCAGACAGGCACGCCGCCGGAGGGATTCTTATACGGAAGCGAGTACAGACGCGAGGAGATTAATCGGGCTTTGAGTGCAGAGGACCCGTACGCAGTGGTTTCCAGCAGGGATGATAATGGCCATGGTACCATTATGGCCTCCTTGGCTGCAGGCAGTAGGTCGACGGAGCCGGAGCGTATCGTGGGAGCCGCTCCGGAGGCAGATATTGTGGTTGTTAAATTAAAGGAGTGCAAGCAGTATTTGCGCAGAATGTTACTCATTCCACCGGGTGCAGCGGCCTATCAGGAAAATGATATTATGTTGGCGGTACAATACGCGGAGCGATTTACGGAGGTGTTGAACCGTCCTGTAATTATTTGTCTTGGGTTGGGCACCAATATGGGAGATCATGCGGGGAACTCTGTATTATCACGCTATTTGAATACAGTTGCAGTACGCAGAAGCAGGGCGGTTGTAGTCTGTGGTGGTGATGAGGGGAATGCAGCTCATCATTTCCGGGGGCGTCAGCCGAGGGGAAGGGCAGCAAATGAGGCATCCGACGAGAGTGATATGAATGTGGAGGTGCGGGTAGCAGACGGATGCAGTGGTTTTGTAATGGAGTGCTGGAGCAGTCTGCCGGATACGCTTCAGGTGGGAGTGCGATCTCCCGGGGGTGAAGAAATTCCGCCGCTTCGTATTAACAGTGGTCAGGCCATTACTTATCGTCTGGTTTATGAGGATACTATTATTACGCTCAGCACCACCTTGGTGGAGCCTTCCTCGGGAGAACAGCTTCTTCGATTCTGGCTTCAGAATCCTACTCCGGGCATCTGGACCTTTGAGGTAACTTCTCCCGGGACACTCTATAACGGTACTTTTGATATGTGGTTACCCATTACGGAATTTCTGGATGCACCGGTGTATTTTCTGAGGCCGGACCCATACATTACCATTACAGAGCCGGCCATGGCACTGGAGGTTATTGCAGTCACTTCATATAACTCAGCCAATCTCAGCTTTGCCATTGATTCCGGAAGAGGATTTGCCCGTACCGGTATTATTCGTCCGGATCTGGCAGCTCCCGGTGTTAATGTGACAACCATTCGGGGGGCACAAAGCGGATCTGCTCTGGCAGCTGCCATTACGGCAGGCGCGGTGGCCCAGTTATTTCAGTGGGCAGTTGTGGAAAAACGTAGCCTCTATGCGGAGAGCAGAGAATTAAAAAGCTATTTGATTCGCGGGGCAGCCCGTTCCGATAGCCTGAATTATCCCAATCGTGACTGGGGCTATGGACGCCTCCAAATCGAAGGGGCATTCGAAAGCCTACGGGAGTAAATAGGCCTCCCCATTCGCTTATTTGTGTTAGGGGAGTGGCAGTCCTATCGATTGAGACGGCTTATGTCCTACCACGGAACGCTTCCGCTCCGTGAAAAAGCGCAGCGGCACATAAGATTGCACAGTACGCAATCTAAGTGCCGGCGTTTTTCAAGGTCCTGTGGTAGGACATAAGCCGTCTAATCGATAAATCTGACATCTCTGGACACAAATAAGCGAATGGGGGATATTTGACATCCCAAAGTGGTTACGAATACCTGTAATAAACAACTCATATATTGTTCTAAAATATTATTTAGAGAATGGGATATGAAGGATAGTTTACAAGATTATTTGTGGGGGAGTAGGGTTTTTTCTACGAATGTGATTCCTACGCTTTGTTTTCTGGCGGCGGCTTTTTTGTTGGGCGGGAGTCTGGCGGATTCGGTTAAGGAAAATAGTCTGAATGAGTTGCAGAAGCTGGCCGAGGTCAAAGAGGCGGATACAGCGGCTGCGGCGAGTGCACAGTCCGGTCAGGTGCTGAATCCGTCAATGGAATCCACCTTGAATCAGCCGCAGACATGGGGGCTTTTATTTACGGAGAATTGGGGGCTGGGATTTGGGGAATCCGGCAAGTGTCCCACGGGTAACAGCTCTGCAGAGGAGCTTGCCAAGTACAATGCCTATTATGTGGCAGACACGGAGGAGAAGAAGATATATCTTACTTTTGACTGTGGGTATGAAAATGGTAATACAGAGGCGATGTTGGATGCTTTAAAAAAGCATAATGCCAAAGCTACTTTTTTTGTGGTGGGACATTATTTGGAAACGGCACCGGACATCGTAAAGCGCATGGTTTCTGAGGGGCACACTATAGGAAATCATACCTATCATCATCCGGACATGTCCAAGATTTCCGATGCGGCTGCCTTCCAAAAGGAAATGGACGATGTGCGGACCTGTTATCAGGAGCTCATTGGAGAAGAGATGCCCATGTATTACCGTCCTCCTCAGGGAAAATACAGTCTCTCTAATCTTCAGATGGCCAGGGATTTGGGTTATTCTACTTTTTTCTGGAGTCTGGCTTATGTGGATTGGAATGTGGATGACCAGCCGGCCAAATCGGTGGCTATGGAAAAGTTGACCAAGCGTGTCCATCCCGGTGCGGTAGTGTTGCTACATAATACCTCTAAGACCAATGCAGAGGTTTTGGATGAGCTGCTGACAGAGTGGGAAAAGATGGGGTATTCCTTTGGGACTTTGGAGGAACTTTTAGACTCCAACGGAAAATCTCAGGAAAGTAAACCTGAGAATCTGCCGGCTGCAGATGTTAAAAAATTATAGATTGGAGCATGAAAAACGTAATATATTTCATTGAATGTGCTTTTTTATATGCTATACTGTTACTATTCGGTTAATACATAGGAGTAATTTGAGGGAGGGGACAAATGAGAAAAAATGTGTTTTTAAAATGTGTTCTAAAATACAGTCCATTGTTTGTTCTGGAAATGTTACTGTCCTGGATACTTGCCCGGGCGGTGGTGGAGGGTAACAGCCTAATCGGAACGGCAGTGGACGCTCTGCTTGCAGGGCAGAAGGTAGAGTACGGACCTTTTCTGCGATATCTGCTGATACTGACGGCAGTGGGATTTGCAGCAGCTTTTTTCAAAAGCATTGCGGCGTCTGTATTCAGTATCAAGGTCCAGACCCGTTACAAGAATCTGGTGGCACGGAAACTGTACCGTCTGGAGTATCGATATTTTGATGAAAAAGGTTCTGCTGCCATTATCAACAAGATGAATACGGATATTGCAGAAGCGGACCAGCTTCTGAGCGATAATCTGCCATTTCTGTGTACCGGAGCCATTTCGGCGGCAACCTATGCGGTGTATGTGGGGCAGACCAATGTAAGCCTGTTGATTCTCATGTTGTGCTGTTATCCCATCGTATTGTGGATTACCAACCGAGTGGTGGAGAAGCTTAAGAGTCTGAAAAAAGTGCATCGTCAAAAGTCCGACCGCATCACCGAGATTGCACAGGATTGTGTCAGTGGTATTCTGGTACTTCGCAGCTTTGGGGCAGAAAAATATTTTGGTGCCAGGTTGGAACAGGCCGCAGATGATTTAGTGGCCAATGAGGAAAAACGTACCAGAACCTCCAATAGTGCGCTCTTGGTACGTCGAATCTTAAACTGGTTGCCCAATATCATCTGTGCTATTTATGCTTATGTGTTGGTGTCTAAGGGGGCTATCAGTGTGGGCGGTCTGGTGACTTTTATCCTAATTTTGGGACGATTTGTAGATGCCTTTATCGGTCTGCCTTTTGATATGGTGGAGGCCAGAGAACATTGGGTTTGTATCCGTCGTGTGGAGGATATTTTGGGTGAGCCGGACGAGGAAAGCGGTACGGCAAGAAGCGGTTCTGATAAGGATAAGGCTCTTGCTTTTCGTAAAGTGTCCTTTCACTATACAGAGGGTGTGCCTGTTTTAAAAGATCTTTCCTTTGAGATTCCAAGCGGAAGTACCGTTGCCTTTGTAGGAGATTCCGGCGGCGGCAAAAGTACGGTGTTCCATTTGTTGTGCGGCTTTTATAAGCCTTGTGGCGGTGACTATCAATTATATGGCAGAAACTTTAAGGAGTGGGATATTGATGCTGCCAGAGAACAGATGGCGCTTGTGTCTCAGAATGTGTTCCTGTTCCCGGACAGTATCCGGGCAAATGTGGCATATGCCAATCCGGGTGCAGGAGAGGAAGCCATTGTTCAGGCTTGCAAAAATGCCGGAATTCATGACTTTATCATGAGCTTGCCGGAAGGGTATGATACCCAGGTGGGTGAGCGGGGAATTCTTTTGTCAGGTGGTGAAAGACAGCGTATATCGATTGCCAGAGCTTTTTTGAAAAACGCCCCGATTTTATTGATGGATGAGCCCACTTCGGCTGTGGATGTGGAGACAGAACAATTGATACAGGAGGCCATGGAGCGGCTTTCAGAGGGCAGAACCTGTGTGATTATTGCCCACAGACTGTCCACTGTGCGCCACGCCGATACTATATTTGTCATGAAGGACGGCGCCATAGCGGAGAGCGGCAATCACGATTCCCTGATACAAAAGAGGGGAATATACGCAGCGATGTACGGAAAGGAGGAGGCATAGATGAAGCAGAGTAAAGTGTTTTTCAGAACCATGAAGCTTATGGGTAAACGTTGTCCCATTTATCTGGCGGGGATTTTCTTCATGAGTACCGGTTGGGCGATGTTTACGGTTATGTCCTCCCTCCTTATGAAAAATGTGGTGGATGCAGCCCAGACCGGTGATACCGAGCGCATGCGGAATGTAATTATCCTCAATATTTTAGGTGGTATTGCATCCATGTTGATTTATCGTGCGGCTGCCATTACCTATAATGTGGAGGCTAAGCGCGCCTATGGTAAGGTGTGTAAGCTTCTCTATGCTCATGAGGTCAGACTTCCCTATGCCTACTACGAAGAGCATCACAGTGGTGATTTTATGTCCAAGCTTTCTTATGATTTGGAAAAGGTGGGAAGCATTTACGGCTCCAGACTTCGCCGTACGGTAACACCGATTTTACAGGTGACGGTATTTTTGATTCCTATGCTTTTATTAAGCTGGCAGCTGACCTTGTGTCTGATTAGTGTGAATACGATTATGTTTTTGACCAATGGTGTGTTTATCAAACCCATGCAGAAGGTAGCAAAGACTTTGTCTGCCACCAATGGAAAGATGACAGAGAAACTGTCTAATCTTTTGCAAGGTATGGAGCAGGCCAGAATGTATGCTGCAGGCAAGAAGACGGTGGAAGAATTTGTGGAGCAAAATCACTTGTACGCCAAGCAGAGCCGCCGAAAAATCATCTATACGGCCTGTCTGGAGAGTGCCAACAGCGGTTTTGACTTGCTCTGTGCTTTGGCATTTTTGATGGTGGGAATTTATTTTGTGGGAGAGGGTTATACCACCCTTGGCTCACTGACTGCCATCTACAGCCTCTACGGTAGCTTTACCAATCAGTTTCTGCAGTTGGGCAGATATCTTCCGGAGCTGGTGGGATGTCTTGCCAATGCAAGTAATATTTTTGCTTTTCTGGAGGAGGAAGAGGAGCCTGTGAACTGGTACAAAGATGGGCAGAATGTATGTGAGAAAAACGGGGATATGGCAGTAGAGATGCGTGACATTGTATTTTCCTATCGTGCGGACAAGCCTCTTTTGGAAAAGGCTTTCATGCAGGTTAAGACCGGTGAGAGTGTGGCGGTAATCGGGCCCTCCGGCTGTGGTAAAACGACTTTGTCCAAGCTTCTTTTGGGATTGTATCCGGTGGAATCCGGTGAGATTCGCCTGTTTGGCAAGTCCTACGGTGATTTGACCAATGAAGAAATCCGACAGCAGATTGCCTATGTTCCCCAGGAGCCCTATCTTTTTCAGGGAAGTATCAAGGAGAATATCCGTGTGGGTCGAATCGACGCCACGGACGAAGAAATCATAGAGGCAGCCAAGCTTGCCTATGCACATGATTTCATTGAAAAACTGGAGAATGGCTACGATACTGAGGTTGGCGAGCGGGGAAACCGTCTTTCCGGCGGACAAAGACAGCGTATTGCCATCGCCCGCGCCATTATCAAAAATGCTCCGCTCATTCTCCTGGACGAAGCGACCTCGGCGCTGGATAATGAGTCGGAGCAGTTGGTAAATGAAGCGCTGAAGGGGCTCCATGGACAGCGCACACTTTTGATGATTGCCCACAGACCTTCTACCATTGCACTGGCAGACCGCACTCATTCCCTTGCGCTTCTGCGAAATTCCGAGGGTGCTACACCATAACGCTTCTTGAACACATTACAAAAATAATTTCCGTTGGCAAAGCCGACCTTCTCCGCGATTTTCTCCATGGAGAGGTCGGTTTGTCCAAGGAGAATCTGAGCCTGCTGCAGGCGGGTATTCGTTATATATTCTGAAAGGGAACTTCCCAAAACTTCTTTAAATAATTTTGAAAAATAAGGTGCGGACAAGGACACATGGTCGGCCAGTTCGGTCAGAGATAATTCCTCAGACAGGTGTTCTTCTATGTACATAATTGCATTGTATATCCGCTCGTCATAGGCGGCAGGCAAAAGGGCGTCCTCGTCGGAGTCGGGCAGTCTCTCTTCATACATTGTCAAATACAATCTGCATAACATTCCCTTTAAAATAAATTGCGAAAAAGGAGAGTTTCTTTCATATTCTTCCAGCATTTCCTGAAAAAGTGCGTGGACTTTCGCCTGAGTATCCTTGCTGAAACGACAAATATGATTGAAAAACATACGCTCAAAAACCTGTTCTCCTATAATGTCGATGGCAGGCTACAAAGCTTCTTTGCGAAATTTAATCAAATATCTGTCATAGGGCGAGTCAGACATAGAGAGATTTCTATGGTACACATGTATCATGCCAAGTCCAACATCACCGGGATACATTACTTCCACCTTATCATAAGAAAACCATTTGCGGACGCCGCTGACATGATAGGCCATGGAATAATGATCTAATGCAACCTCCATGGCAGGCATGGAATAACTGCCGGGCTGACACTTTCTTTCTACATAAACATCTATATTGGGTGGTAAGGGCTTGGGCATGTTACACCTCCAAAAAATTACTGTTTTCAGTATACCATGTTCCGACTCGGATGCCTAGATTTTCCCTTGCGATTTCATTGCCTACCCCCTGTCTACTATGCTATAATGTACGCGAACGGTGATGGAGCGAAGCGAAATCAGCGTAAAGTATGCGAACACAATGATGGAGCAATAAGATATACATGAGAAAAAAGAAAATATACCTCGCCTTGGCAGTGAGCTTTATGCTGGTATTGTTTTTGGCGGGGCAGCGATGTATCAAAACATATATGGATTACCGTGTGCCGGTGAGCAGTACCGGGCGTGTCATGGGAGTGGCGATGGTTGATAATCTGGAGTTCCTTGAGGGAAAAGAATTGAGAACTTCTGAGACCAATCCCGGTGTAATAATGGGAGGTGCTTTGCTTCCCTATGATAGTGAAGGGGTTGTGTATCTTGCCCAGGATTTTACCCGCGAAGCATGGGAAGGGGATATTTTGACTGATTCCAAAGATACTTTTCTGTGTACCCTTTCCGATGAGGCCTGGACCGACAAGGCAACCAGTATCAGAGAAGGCCATGTTTTTCCTCTGTGGCTGGTGGGAGAAGACTTTTATTATGAATTAAAACTGGTGGCTTGCGGAATGCCTGTTATGAGTATTTCAACAGAGCGTTCAGAGGAGCAGGATTTAGGCGACTATGAGACAGACCCGGACCGTTTTCATTTCGACCCGGATGTACTTTTTTACGGAGATATTCAGGTCTTCGATCCGGGGGATGAGACTCGCAAATACGATATTTTTGAGTCGGGAGTGCGCTACTATCTCAGAGGTGCTTCCAGTTCTTCTTTCGAGAAACAGAGTTATTCATTAAGCCTTTTGGATTCCAAGGGCGAAAATATGGACAAATCATTGTTGGGTATGCGTTCCGACAACAGCTGGAAGCTTAAGGCCATGGTGGCAGATTCCCGTAAGATTCGTGAGAAAACAGCCTGCCAGCTCTGGGAACAATTCGATAATACCAATACTTCTGTAAATGAGGCCGGTCCCCGTATGGAATATCTGGAACTGGTGATTGACAATGACTATGTGGGACTATACGGTATTGTAGAGCCGGTGGACGAGAAAAAACTTGGACTGGATAAAAATGATGCACTTTATAAATCTACTAACTGGAAGATTCCGGAGGATGAGGATATCCAGTATGCAGTGGATATGCAGTGGAAAATCATGACTTACATACGGCTCCGTTATCCGGAAAATATTACGGATTACGGGCAGAGCTGGTATCCCATGAGAGATTATCTGAATACCTTCTATCGTGGCGAAGGTGATGAAAATCCCATTGAAACCAAGCTGAATGTGTCCAACTATGTAGATGCGCTTCTTTTTAACATGACCATCAGCGGAAGCGACAACCATTTTCGTAACCTCTATTTTGCAGCAGACGTCAGTGAAGATGGCACTTATTCCATGCGTCAGATTCCGTGGGACTTGGATTTGACCTTTACCGCTTTGGTGGGCAATGCCTACAATGATGATGAGACGGTGGTGTATGAAGAGGCAGCCCTGCCTTTCTTGCGGGATATGAAGCCCGAGGCGGTGCGTCCTGTTTTGCAGGAGCGCTGGGCAGAGTGCAGAGAGACTTTTTTGAGCACTGACAACATTTTGCAAGTCATGCGTGACAATCAGCAGTACCTGATTAACTCCGGTGTGGTGGACAGGGAAAATGAACGCTGGCCTGACTACAAGATGAATACGAATATTGACAAAATGGAAGACTACCAAATCCGCAGAATGGAATGGCTGGACACCTATTTTGAGGAGTTTTAAAGTAAGATTTTAATGTCGAAATTTGGATATAATAGGTTCTTGCTATCTGTTTTTTGGAGGTTTATAATATAGGTCTGAGTTTCTGATAAAAGGAGAAGATCATGGATAGAGAGATGATTGTGGTTCTGGATTTTGGAGGTCAGTATAATCAGCTGATTGCCAGAAGAGTCAGAGAATGTAATGTGTACTGTGAAGTGCATCCATATAATTTAAGTCTTGATGAGTTGAAGGCTTTGAATCCCAAGGGAATTATTTTTACCGGTGGGCCCAACAGTGTGTACGGAGAGGATTCCCCTCTGTGCGGTATGGCGGTGTTTGAGCTTGGGGTGCCTATTTTGGGCATTTGCTACGGATCTCAGCTTATGGCTCATATGTTGGGAGGTAAGGTTGCAACTGCGCCTGTCAGTGAGTATGGTAAGACGGAGGTAGATGTAAATACCAACTCCGTTTTGTTCCGGAATGTATCGGATAAAACGATTTGCTGGATGAGTCATACCGATTATATCGAGAAGGCTCCCGCAGATTTTCAAATTATTGCGCACACCCCTGTGTGCCCTGTAGCGGCTATGGAGTGTCCTGAACGTGGACTTTATGCTGTGCAATTCCATCCGGAGGTTATGCATACTCAGGAAGGTATGAAAATGCTTTCTAATTTCGTGCTGGATATCTGTGCCTGCAAGGCAGACTGGAAGATGGATTCCTTTGTGGAGACAAGCATCAAGTCCATCCGTGAGAAGGTTGGTTCCGGCAAGGTGCTCTGCGCCCTGTCCGGTGGTGTGGATTCCTCTGTGGCAGCAGTTCTTTTGGCTAAGGCAGTGGGTAAGCAGTTGACCTGCGTGTTCGTAGACCATGGCCTCCTGCGTAAAAATGAAGGCGATGAGGTGGAAGCAGTATTTGGCCCTGAGGGTTCCTATGATTTGAATTTTATCCGCGTCAATGCACAGGAGCGTTTTTACTCCAAACTGGCCGGTGTTACTGAGCCGGAGGAAAAACGCAAAATCATTGGAGAGGAATTTATCCGTGTATTTGAAGAAGAAGCCCAAAAAATTGGTTCTGTGGATTATCTTGTACAGGGAACCATTTATCCTGATGTCATTGAATCGGGCTTGGGCAAGTCTGCAGTCATCAAGTCCCACCACAACGTAGGTGGTCTTCCCGACTGCGTAGATTTCAAAGAAATTATTGAGCCTCTGCGCCTTCTCTTTAAGGACGAGGTTCGCAAAGCCGGCTTAGAGCTTGGCATTCCCGAGTACCTGGTATACCGCCAGCCATTCCCCGGCCCCGGCTTGGGCGTCCGCATCATCGGCGAAGTCACCGCTGATAAGGTTCGCATTGTTCAGGATGCTGATGCTATTTATCGCGAAGAGATTGCTAAAGCAGGTGTAGATAAAGGATTGGGCCAGTATTTTGCTGCATTGACCAACATGAGAAGCGTGGGCTGCATGGGTGATGAGAGGACTTATGATTATGCCGTAGCACTGAGAGCGGTTACGACGAGCGATTTCATGACGGCAGAGGCAGCGGAGTTGCCTTGGGAGGTCATTGGCAAGGTGACCAGTAGGATTGTCAATGAGGTTAAGGGGGTTAACAGAGTGCTGTATGATTGCACGGGGAAACCGCCCTCGACGATAGAATTTGAATAAAGTGCATAAATGGACTGAGAGCAGTCTGGAAAGTAAAAAGACAGCCGGAAGAGGACGCTTGCGTACTCAGCCGGCTGTCTTTTTATTTTCCAGGCTATTTGAAGGCATAGCACGCTACTTATTGAGGAGCGCAGCGAGTCAATAAGGGGCGGCTATGACTGCTCTCAGTCCTAAAGTGAAAGATGCAGTAAGATGCGCCGTGATTTCGTGCATTGAATTAGCAAGAAGTTGAGAAGAAGTGATAAAAACATATCAAAACCTGTTGATTTTTCTAGAAATGGCTGTATAATAAAAAGTAAGTAGGTAGAAATGTGTAAATGATATTGAAGGTGGCAGCAATGAAAATAAGTTATAAAAAAATGTGGATATTATTAGTTGAAAGAGATATTTCGCCAGCTACGCTTAGGAAGGACTTGAACATAGCTACTGGAACAATGACAAAAATGCGGAAAAATGAAGAAGTGGCATTGTCTGTGCTTCTTCGTGTATGCGAGTATCTTGATTGTAATATTGGAGATATATGTGATGCGGTACGGGTAAAGCAGGAAGGAATAGATGATTGATATCAGAAAGCTGGAGTCTTTAGCATATGAGTTTCGTAAAGCATTGGAGTTGGTAGTTGATAAAGGATTATATGGTCGATTGACCAATTTTAGATATTTTCCTAGGGAATGCTGCCGATATACAAGCGATTTGCTGGCAGAGTATTTGATGAGTAAAGGAATACCCAAAAGAAATATCAAAATGATTGAATGCAAAACTATTAAAGAAGGGTATACGCACTGTTGGTTACTTGTAAATGATGCTTTTTATGTTGACATAAGTGCAGACCAGTTCAATGGGCAGGCATACTTTGAAAAATATGAGCCGATTCCAAATTGCTGTGCTGTACCTTGTAAAACAAACTATTTCTATGAATGTTTTGATAGTCGGGAGATGCACTACATAGATAACGTTGGAATTAATTCGTATGGTGGTGATGTTCCAATGAAGTTGCAAGTGATATATGATGCAGTTGTTCAGAAAATAGAAAGAAATACGAGGTAAAATGATATGGCATTTTGTATGAATTGTGGAAAAGAGTTACCAAATGGAGCAAAATTTTGTGCGGGATGTGGTACGGCAACAGGTGAAGTGGGGGCGGAGACATCTCAGCGAAAAATAACTTATGATGGAGAATTACATAAATGTCCTAATTGTGGAGAAATAGTGGATGCTTTTGTTTCTAAATGTTCAGCTTGCGGATACGAGTTAAGAGATGCCAAAAATTCAAATGCAGTTAGGGAATTTGCTGAAAAAATAGAACAAATAGAATTGCAGCGTAATTCGGATAATGGTTTGCTTAAAGGAACCAAAAAGAATAGTACAGGGTTGGGAAAAGTACATCCTATTGATGAGCAGAAAATATCATTGATTCGTAGTTTTGCTATTCCAAATACTAAGGAAGATATTTATGAATTTATGATTTTGGCAGCTTCTAATATTGATATGAAGTTATATAGCATGGCTTATGATAGTAGTCAGTTTCAGGGAATGTTAGTTACATCACAAAAAGCTGTTTCGGATGCATGGTTAGCTAAATTTGAGCAAGCACATCAAAAAGCCAAACTTACATTTGGAAATAGTTCAGAATTCCTATATTTGGACGATTTATACACTAAAAAAATGAAAGAACTAAAATGGAAAAAGTTACAATTCCCGTTGTTTATAGTAGGGGGCTTTTTGATTATTTTCTTATTTATTTTTATATTTGGAATAATTTTGTAAAGGGGGATAATATTATGGCTTTTTGTACAAACTGTGGGGAACAATTAAAAGACGGGGCAAAATTTTGTGCGGGGTGTGGCACGGCGATAGATGGAGTAGGTGCGACTGCATCACAGCGAAAAATGACTTATGATGGCGAATTGCATAAATGTCCAAATTGTGGAGAGTTACTAAAATCTTTTGTCACGAACTGCCCTTCTTGTGGATATGAACTCCGAAGCGTAAAAGTTAATAGTCCGGTTAATGAACTTGCCCAAAAGGTGGAGGAAGCGGTATCTGTTGACGAGAAAATCGAACTGATAACTAACTTCTATGTTCCTAATACAAAAGAAGATATTTTTGATTTCTTCATTTTAGCTGTTTCGAATTTGGAAGATACTAATTATGACACGGATGATGCTTGGCAGGCTAAATTGGAACAAACTTATCATAAAGCGAGAATTTCATTTGGTAATTCACCGGAGTTTGAATACATTGAAAAATTATATGGCAAAACCTGTGCAAAAATATCTAAAAGAGGAGTGTCAAACTTCATAAGAAAAAATAAAAGTGCATGTATTATTGCACTTATAATTTTAGCGGGAATTCTTATGTTTACGGTAGGAATAATTTTGTTTGCACAAATGGAGGATAATTTTGCAGCAGGTTGGGGTGGTGGTATGTTAGCACTAGGCGGCGTGTATTGCTTTTTCTATATTACTGAAATGAAGAAAAAGGATAATGTGGCAAAAAAGATAAGGGCAAGGAATAACAATAGTAACATCCAAATTGTAGGTAAGGAAGTAGATGATTTTGTTAATGAGTATTATGAAGATGTCGTAGAATATTTGAGAACGCAGGGATTTAAAAATATTGTTACAAAAGCTGAAAAAAAAGGATTACTCGACACCGAGGGAGCAATTAAAGGTATTAGTATTGCTGGGAATTCTGATTTTAGTGCTACGGATGAATTTAATATAAATTCTACAATTATTATAAGATATTATTCAAAGAAATGTTAAAGGAGGCAGATACTATGGGATTATTTGATAGAAACAACCGCAAAGGTGGATTTATGGATGAGATAAGATGTGACGAGCCTTCATATCTCATTTGGAAATGGCATCCATCAGGAGTTCAGTTAGGGGAAACAGTAAGAGAAAATTCAATACGCTGGGGTTCATCCTT
This sequence comes from Lachnospiraceae bacterium, assembly GCA_015056885.1. Taxonomy (GTDB): domain Bacteria; phylum Bacillota; class Clostridia; order Lachnospirales; family Lachnospiraceae; genus Acetatifactor. The sequence continues at coordinate 2,676 of SVFL01000014.1, read as the reverse complement.
ACGGGTTAAAGATGGTGAAGTAGCGGTATTTGTCTATAAACAAAAGAATGGCATTATGCAGGATTTTATTGTAGGACCTTTCGACCAAACAATAAAAACAGCAAACTTTCCTGTTTTAGCAAGTATTGTTGGTTTAGCATATGAAGGTGGTACTCCTTTTCAGGCAGAAATATATTTTATTAATCTTGCACGTATTATTCAGGTTAAGTTTGCTGTGCCGTTTTTTGATGTATATGATCCTCGTTTTGATGATTTTGGTGTGCCTGTGGCAATTAGAGGGACAATTAGTTTTGGAATAGAAGATTATAGAGAGTTTATTAAATTACATAGGTTGTCTTCATTTAACTTAGATGATTTTCAAATGCAAATAAGGGATACTGTGGCTCGATATGTAAAGGATGCAGTAGCAAATGCTCCATCCGCAAATAATATTCCGATTGTCCAAATAGAAAGTAAGACGGCTCAAATTAATGATATTGTTGAGTTGGATATTAAAGAAAGATTTAAAGAGAATTTTGGAGTAGTTGTTTCAGGTGTTGATATTGGAGCAATTGAAATTGATAAGGCTAGTGAAGGTTATAGACATTTGATGAGTGTTACAAAAGATGTAGCCGCAGCAACAGTAAAGGCAGAGACAGAAGCAAAGATTAAAAATATTCATGATATACAGCGTATAGAAGCTGAGAACTATGAAGAAATGTTAAGAGTTCAGCGTGAGGAAAGTCAGTATGCACAACATAAAGCAACACAGTCAGCTAACCTAGGAGCGTTCCAAGTGGAGAAACAGGCGGAGGTTGGTGTTGCAGGAGCTGAGGCGCTTGGACAAATGGGAGCAAATGGTGCAGGTAGCATTGACTTAAGTGGTAATGGAGGTATGGGATTTAATCCGGCTGCTATGATGGCAAGTATGGCTGTAGGTGGTGTTGTTGGACAGAATATTGCTGGAACTATGAGTAGTGCGATGGCTGGTATGAATCAAGCCACTCAAGGTGTAGCAACACCTCCGCCAGTTCCGGTAGTTGCATATAATGTAGCTGTCAATGGTCAGGCAACAGGTCCGTTTGACATTAATACATTGAAGCAGATGGCTTTAGCAGGACAGTTCTCTGCGGACAGTTTAGTTTGGAAAGCGGGAATGTCTGAATGGGTTAAGGCGGGGGCTATTGCTGAATTGAAATCAATGTTTGGTGTAATGCCGCCTATTCCGCAAGAATAAAATGGAAGGAGCAGTTTATAATGTCCAATGAATTTAGAAAAGCTTTCACAGGATTTGGATGTGAGCTATTAGATAGAATTAGAGAAGCGGAGAATGAAAAACTGAGTGATGCTGCTTTTGAAGAAAGAACTCTTGGTATTCAAAATGCAACTTCTGCTATGATTGAAGCAGGTGTAGACGAAGAAACGATTATTAGAATGTTGCAAAAATATTGGGATCTGAGACTCAGTGACGCAACTGATTTTGTTGAAAACAGCAAAAGTATTAAGTAAAATGAGGTTTTGTAAGTTGGATAATTTGAGTGTAGAAAACAGATAATATTTGGTAGTAAAGTTTTTTTGACCGTCCGAGAATTGGAGGCATTGATGATAGAAGAATTAAAAAAGATAATAGCTACAGGCGAGAAAATTGATGTCGAGTTTAAACGGGCAGAGAAAGATTTAAACAAGGATGTTTATCAAACGGTGTGCTCGTTCAATAACAGAAATGGAGGAGATTTGTTCTTAGGAATAGAGGATAAGACAAAGAAAATATTAGGTGTTAATCCTGAGTCTGTGGATAAAATGATTAAGGATTTTACGACATCTATTAACAATCCGCAAAAGATTAATCCGCCATTGTATTTAACTCCGAAGTCTTATACGATTGATGGCAAGGAGATTATTCATATTCGAATTCCGGAAGGAACACAGCTCCGACGATTAAATGGTCGTATTTTTGACAGAACGTATGAAGGCGACATAGATATTACGGATAATGCGGAACTGGTATACAAAATGTACGCTAGAAAGCAAAGCACCTATTTTGTAAATAAAGTTTATCCGAAGCTGGGACTGGAGTTTTTGGATTTTGACGTTATCCGTAGAGCGAAAAAAATGGCAATGTCAAGAATAGATAATCATCCATGGTCGGATATGAGTGAAGAAGAAATCCTTAGAAGTTCCGGCTTGATATTGGCAGACCCGGAAACAGGTAAAGAAGGTATTACTTTGGCTGCTATATTGCTGTTTGGCAAAGATAGCACGATTATGTCCGTTCTGCCACAATATAAGACCGATGCTATCTATCGTGTGAAAAATATGGATCGCTATGATGATAGAGAAGTGATTATCACAAACCTTGTAGATAGCTTTAGAAGATTGATGGACTTTGGTAAAAAGCATTTGAATGATGTGTTTGTGACAGAAGGTGATCAGAGCATCAGTGCCAGAGACAAAATTCTTAGAGAAGTGGTATCAAATATCCTGGCACACAGAGATTATGCAAATGCGTATACAGCACAGTTTGTAATTGAAAGAGACAAGCTCTATACAAAAAATAGTAATCTTCCGCATGGATATGGGGAATTGGAGCTTAACAAATTTGAACCGTTCCCGAAAAATCCACCGATTTCAAAGGTGTTCAGAGAGATTGGATATGCAGATGAATTGGGTTCCGGTATGCAATAGAATTATATTATG
>SVFL01000077.1 GCA_015056885.1 Lachnospiraceae bacterium | reverse complement strand
ATAGTGCTAATGAGTTGGAAAAAACAATCAGGAGGACAACATGATTTCCTTTGAAAGTGATTATATAGCAGGAGCCCATGAAATGGTGCTTCAGAGACTGATAGAGACCAATTTAGAGCCCTTAAGTGGGTATGGCAGTGACAGATACACAAGAAACGCCTGTGAGAAGATTAAGGCGGCTTGTGAGTGTGAGGAAGCAGAGGTGTATCTGCTAACCGGCGGTACCCAGACCAATGCCCTGATTATTTCTACCATGCTGGCGGATTATGAAGGGGTGATTGCGGCAGATACCGGTCATGTGGGGTGCCATGAGGCCGGAGCCATCGAGTATACGGGGCATAAGGTGTTGCCTCTGCCCAATCATCAGGGAAAGCTGGATGCAGGCGAAGTGGAGCAGTATCTGAAGACCTTTTATGCAGATGGAAACCATGAACATATGGTATTCCCGGGGATGGTGTATATCTCCCATCCTACGGAGTATGGTACTTTGTACAGTAAGGAAGAGCTGACGGAGCTGGCAAAGGTTTGTAGTGCCTATAAGATTCCTTTGTACATGGACGGTGCACGTCTGGGGTATGGACTGATGAGCCCGGAAAGCGATGTGACTTTGCCGGATATTGCAAGACTTGTGGATGTGTTCTATATCGGAGGTACCAAGGTGGGCGCCCTTTGTGGGGAAGCAGTGGTATTTACGAAGAACAATGCCCCCAGGCATTTCATGACTCTGGTGAAGCAGCATGGTGCATTGTTAGCCAAGGGCAGACTTTTGGGTGTGCAGTTTGATACCCTGTTTACCGATAATTTGTATTTAAAAATCAGTCAGCATGCCATCAACATGGCGCAGACGCTGAAAACCATCTTACAGGAGGCGGATTGTACCTTTTATCTGGAATCCCCCACCAATCAGCAGTTTGTGGTGATGGAGAATGAACAGTTAAAAGAGTTTGGCAAGGAAGTGGCTTACAGCTTCTGGGAGAAGTTTGATGAGAGTCATACAGTGATTCGTTTGGCCACCAGCTGGTCCACCAAGGAAGAGGATTTGGAAAGTTTGAGAAAGATTTTGGAGAAGATATAATGGCGAAGCAGAAAGAAATCAAAACCAATGCCATGCGTATTCTGGAGACCATGGGGATTCCCTTTGAAACCCATACCTATGAGTGTGATGAGTTTATCGACGGAATCCGGATCGCGGATATGCTGGGATTGCCCCACGATAAGGTGTTTAAGACCCTGGTGACGGTGGGTGCCAGCAAGAATTATTTCGTATTTGTGATACCCATTGCGGAGGAGCTGGATATGAAGAAGGCGGCGCGAAGCGTGGGAGAGAAGAATGTGGCCATGATTCATGTAAAGGATATCAATCAGGTCACCGGCTATATCCGTGGAGGCTGTACTGCCATCGGTATGAAGAAGCAGTATGTAACCAGAGTGGCGGAGGAAGCGATACTTCAGGATACTATCATCGTCAGCGGCGGCAAACTGGGCATGCAGATTGAGCTGAAACCGGATATGCTTTTGCAGGCGGCAGGGGCGGAGTACGCGGACTTGTTGAAGGAGTAATTATGAAGCGAAATGTGGATTTGTCGGAGATATCCGACGGCAAATTATATACCATAAATGATATGGCCAAGCTGGGCTGTCAGGACTGTGCAGGCTGCTCTGCCTGCTGTCGCGGCATGGGCAACAGTATCGTACTGGATCCCATGGACGTTTACAGAATCAGTGCAAAAACGGGACTGGGCTTTGAAGGCCTTTTACAGGCCCATATAGAGCTGAATGTGGTGGATGGCATCATATTACCAAATTTGAAGCAAACAGGTCTAAATGAGGCTTGTGCGTTCTTAAATTCCGAGGGACGTTGCAGTATCCACGATGCCAGACCGGGGATTTGCCGATTATTTCCCTTAGGAAGGTACTATGAGGACGGAGATTACAAATATTTCCTGCAGATAAATGAGTGTCAGAAGGATAACCGTACCAAGGTAAAAATCAGCAAATGGCTGGATACACCTGAGTATCCCAAGTACAAGGCCTATATACTGAAGTGGCATTACTTCCTGAATGAGGTGGAAGAGCTGTTAAAATCCTCCGGGGATGAAGCCTGGAATAAGCAATGCTGTATGCTGATTTTGCAGGCCTTTTACATGAAAAAATATGATGCAGGAAGAGATTTTTATGAGCAATTTGAGGAAAGATACCAGGTAGTGAAGGAAGCACTGAGCTGAGTTTCTGACGTGGTAAAAGGAGAGAGGATGATCGGAAGATCATCCTTTTTTGATGGGTGAAATATGACACGAAAGTCACAAATAAGAAAAAGTAAAAATGTCGTTTTAGAAAAATAACGTAAAATCGGTGGTATCCAAGGAAAATGACAAGGAAACATGACGAAGTAGTCAGTTTTTGTTGACCGATGGAGTCTATAAAAACTGAAGCTTTTACCAGAAAACCGGGAGGAGTTTGAGTAAAACGAGGGGGGAAGGTTCAAAGGAGAGACGCAATCTGTCTGGGGTAAACCAATGTATCTATAAGAAATAAAAAGGGGAAAAGGTACCAGATATTTATCAATAAGTGGTACTAAAAGGTTAAATAATAAGATATAGATACAAAAAGCACTTTAAAACAGGCTAAAGATGATTGTTTTAGAAGAAAAAAGGATACTAAAGAGAGAAAAGAACCAATATAGATACGCGGGTAAGAAAATGAGGAAATATCCGGTGCAAAACAGTTGATTTTGTAGATGGGCGTTGCTATACTTATAAGCGGACTTTCAGGGTCTGCAGGCTCTGAAGAGTAAGATATTTTAAGTAAAGAAGGATATATATGGAACAGAACAAAACACAGAATCCCCTGGGCACAGCTCCGGTAAGTAAATTAATGTTAAAGTTTGCAATCCCCAGCATCATTGCTATGCTGGTGGGTGCCTTATATAATATCGTAGACCAGTTTTTCATCGGACAGAAGGTGGGAACGCTGGGCAATGCAGCTACTAATATCGCATTCCCGCTGTCTACATCATGCATCGCACTGGCACTGTTATTCGGAATCGGCGGTGCCTCCTGCTTTAACCTGGCGCTGGGCCGGGGAGAGAAGGAGAAGGCCATCCATTTTGTAGGCAATGCACTGGTTATGCTGGCAGTCAGCGGTACCTTTTTGTGTCTGATTACCCAGCTGTTTTTGACACCTATGCTGATTGCATTCGGAGCACCGGATGATGTACTTCCTTATGCTCAGTCCTATGTGCGGATTACCGCCTTTGGTTTCCCTTTTCTTCTGTTGACCACCGGTGGGGGACACCTCATGCGTGCGGACGGAAGTCCAAGGATGACCATGTTTTGCAACCTGTCCGGAGCTGTGATAAATACCATATTAGATGCTATCTTCGTATTAGGCTTTGAGTGGGGCATGGAAGGCGCGGCACTGGCGACCATCATCGGTCAGATTTTCTCCGGTGTGCTGGTGATCCGTTATATGTGTCATTTCAAGACTGCACCTCTAAAGAAAGAACATTTCAAGGTGCAGATGCAGTATACGGGGCAAATTATGTCCATCGGTATGGCCTCCTTTTTCAACCAGCTGGCTATCATGCTGGTGCAGATTGTGTTGAATAATTCGCTGAAATATTATGGTGCTTTGTCTGTTTATGGGGAATCTATTCCGCTGGCCTGTGCGGGAATCGTCATGAAGGTAAGCCAGCTGTCCTTCTCCATCGTCATCGGTATTGCGCAGGGTACCCAGCCCATCGAAAGCTTCAACTACGGGGCGAAGAACTACAAGCGTGTACGGGAGGCTTACAAATTGGCTTGTATGGCGGGAGGCGTGCTGTCGTTGGTGACTTTTGCCGTATTCCAGTTGTTCCCCAGACAGATTTTAGGCTTATTCGGAGACGGAACGGAGGAGTACTTCGCATTCGGCGAAAAATACTTCAAGGTGTTCCTCTTCTTCACCATACTGAACTTTTTACAGCCTATTACCTCTACCTTCTTTACCTCCATCGGTAAAGCCATCAAGGGTATCTTCCTGTCCCTGACCAGACAGGTGCTGTTCCTGATTCCGTTGGTATTGATACTTCCAAGGTTTATGGGAATCGATGGTATCCTCTATGCGGGACCTATTTCTGATGCAGTGGCAGTGATGGTAGCTGTGGGAATGGTGCTGGTTGAGTTTAAGGGAATGAGGAAGCTGGAGAGGGAAGAGAGCGTGTTATAGAGCTACCACAAAAACTGAGCTATAAAATTATATAGTAGAAGAATTAGTAAACCCGGCTGGAATGATATTCAGTCGGGTTTTTGTGATTTGTAAAATGTCAGAATGTTGGGAAAATATTGCCACAAAGCGCTGAAATGCGCGTTAAAATTGCATAAATGTTCAAAATGATGTATAATTAGCAGAGAATTAGTTTTGTGACAAAAATATATGAGTAATACAAATGAATTGACTGAGAAGTTTTTTGTTTACATAATAGAAAAAGGTGAATTTGCAAGGAGGCTTGCTGATGAATACTCAACCGCAGAAAACTAATGGAAGTAATGTAAAGAATGTAAAAAAGTATATGTTTGAAAAGTGCGATAGTACAGACTATGCTATAGCAGTTATGGCAGGTGTAATAGCTGGCTTTGTAGATGTTGTATTTGTTGGAAAACCAGGAGAGAGTATCCTTGGTACGAATGTGGATAAGCTGACAGATAATGTAGTTATTTACATAGCTAACTATCATAAAAAGATGAATAATCAAAAGGGAGACATAAATAATATTTCTTCAGCAATTCGATATTTCGAAAAAAATTATGAGGTAAATTATGATCAAAAGTTGACTGCAGAAACATATGGATTGGTAGATAATCTGACACCAAGTAATCATCATTACAAATCTTTGGGGCATGCACCGGATTTGTTTGGCTTACTGTTTTCTGTAGTGGATCAATTTAATAATACTGCAACGTTTATGAGCGATGGGCAGATAATTAGTATAAACACGCATGGTTCGGAAATTGAACTTCGTGGCAATAATTTCATTTCTAAAATTTTTTGTGGTATATGCAATTGGTTTTTTCACATTATGTCAGATGTTGCCGGTAGTACCAGTAGTAGAAATTCTATAGGTGAGGGTAGGGGGAAGGGTGTATCCATACCAGGAATGGAATTGTTTAATATGTGCAATTTTGGTTCTTTTAATGCAATTAAAACTGATGGCAAAAAAGAAATGTTAACATTGGCGCAAAGCATGGTAAAGGTGTATGAAAATGGTTATGACCTCCGTTTTGGAGCAACCATGGCAATCCCGGTTGTTTTGCAGGACCTATTGATTCGAGTACTTTGGGTAATTCGAGCCAGATATGACAAGGGGAGAGTGTGGAAGGAGTGTATTCCTAATTCCAGTCATGGTGATTTGCGTATAATGTTGATTACCGGAGATGCTACTCTTTGTATTATAGATGGGTTAGATGCAGCAATTCGTTCAGGGGGAGATTTTATTCAGTTTGTGCTGAGATTGAATTATATTGCGTGGTATAAGCTGATAAAAATGGTAATCAAAGAAGTTACACTTAGATGCGAGTTTAGTTTGGAATATTTGGAATTAGAGCTAAAAATAATTGATGAAGAGATTCAGGAGTATATTCGTAAATTAGATAATATTGATATGGAATATGTTGAGCAGGAGTTGGAGAGCCTGCACGAGATGAATGTTCTTTTGCTGGAGACAAAGGATGATAAGGAATTTACAGAAATATTATATCAAAGTTTAGAAATAAGCGGTATTAAACTTCAGTTTCACTCGCATGAAACATTTTTGAAGTTTATGGAAAATGATGAAACATTACTATTATAGCGAAAATTAGGAGGAGAGAAAATGGGTATATTTGATATTATTGGGCTTGGTTACGATTCATACAAAAATGCGCAAGAGTGGAGTGAATATGGAGTAAAGTGTGTAAAAGAAAAGGAAAAGGTTTTTAAAAAGAGACAGAAGGAAACTGAAAAAAAAGTTCGAGAGTTAGATAATATGAAGCTTGGAATTTGGCAATCCTTCTCTGAATTTGTCGATTTGTTTGAATCTATTAGTAATAAACCGGCTCATTTAGAGGGGAGTTATACCAAGGAGAATATTGATATTTCCAAGGAAGACTTACAGGGGCTAAAATTGAATGCCAGTGTTGCCGGAGAGATTTTGATAGGAACAGCTGAAGGTGCAGCAAAAGGTGCAGCATTAGGCGGTATGGCCGCTGGTACAGCAGTAGTTGCAGGTGCTGTCAAAACAATGGGATTAACTTGGGTAGGAATAGAGGGAGGATTTACTGTAGCCACTCAGCTAGCCCAAACAAGTGCACTGCTAAAAACAACATTGTTTACTCCTTTTTCAGCTTTCGTTATTCCGACGGCAATTGTAACAGCAGTTTCACTTTATAATAGTACCATTAAAAGTATTGATAAGGCATATGATATTTATTTTCAATCACTTTCTATTTGCCGTAAGTATGGCGAAGCTATGGATCGTCTTTTTAAGATTGAAATATTTTGTGATGAATTTCAGAGAGAAATTGAACAGACAAATGGGATGTTTCAGTTTAGATTAGGACGATTAAAAGGGATAGTAGAAGTAAGAGAGTGTGATTACCGACAATTTAGTGATGAGGAAAAGTATGTTCTTGAATCTACTATTTTACTCCTGAAATATTTAAAAGCGATTATTTCAGAGCCGATTTTTAGAACAAAGGATAAGGTTACAACAGAAGAAGGACCAGCAGAGTCATATTTTAATGAGTATGGTGTAAGAAAAGCATTAGAGACAGCCAGAGAGCAGCGTGGTGACTTAATTGATCGGGAAACTACGGTATTTAGCGAAGAGAGCGAAAATAGTTATGATTTACCGGAAGGATATGTTTACAAGGTTACAAAGAACGGTAAAAGAAAGGTAGTGGATACAGAAAAGGATGGTAACTGTATAGAAAAGGGCGTGGTGTTTTCCTGTAAGAATATGCATATAAAGCTGTCGGAGTGTTTGGAAATTGAGGGCCGGGCATACTTTGAGGATTGTTTGATTGAGGCGACAACAGAACAGATGTATGCATTACAAGTATCAGAAGGATATTGTGTCTTTAAAAATTGTGAGTTTCTAATAAGTAAACAACCAAAGTGGTGTATAATTCATTCTTATGGTGGAGTTATACGGTTTGAAAAATGTAAATTTTCTAATTTAGAGATAGGTCAAGCAATATTCAGAGAAGAAGGAACTGATGAAGAGCATCAGTGTTTTATCGCAAGTTTGTCTGATTATAGATTAAAAAGCTATGTATATATGGACCATTGTGTAGTTGAGAATAGTAAGGGCAGATTCTTGTGTGTAGAGGACTTTGCAATTGTTGAAATGAAGGAGTGCCAGGTTAAGAATCATGAAGGCACTTTTATTTCTTCAGATGGTTGTGAATCTGCTGATAGTACAGGTATTCGTATGACCAAGTGTCGGTTTGATGGATGTACGCCTTGGAATGAAGAATCCTATTTGATTTCTTGTACAAATTCACAGATTACTGCAGATAATTGTGATTTTAAAAACAGTAAAGAAGGTTTTGTTTGGGATTCAGCAAGTGAGACAATATTTTCGGGATGTAGTTTTTCTGCCTTAAAACCGGATAATAAGATATTTAAGGAGAAATATGCTGTTAGTTTTGGCTATAAAGCCAGTGTAATGAATTGCAATTTTATAGATTTTGACAATGCGAATGTTTTCATTGGTTCTCAAGACGGACTAAATTCGGATACAAGCTGTAAGATAGAGAATTGTGTGTTCGAAAGAGTAAAAGGGGAGATTTTTGTCCAAAAGGGCCATATTTTACGATGTAGTTTTGCTGATTGTGTCGGATATGTAAATACATGGGGCTCCATTGCTAGGGATATTACCATGGTGAATTGTTATGATAAAGATCGTAAAAAGGATGCATATATTTCTAGAGGAACCAATCTATCGTGTACATATAACGAATCTTCAGAAAAGAAAAAAGCACGAATGAATTTGGAGGAGTCAGTAAGTGCTTTAGAAAAAGTGACTGATGCTGAGGCATCAGAAATTATTACGAAGATTTGTAAGCAAGTAGATGGAGAAAAATGTGTGGATTTAGTTATAAAAGCATTGAATCTATATTATCCGCAAAAAAAACTGGAATTGGATTATTTAAGGCCGATAATAAATTCTTATCTTAGAAAGGTAAAAGACGATGATGTACACAGCAAGGGGAAGTGGAGACTGCCCCTTCTTTCATCTCTGCATCCCCCTACTTCCCCATCAACCCCTTACATTTCTCAGCCTGTCGCATGGGGAATTTGATACCCACATCATCCTCCCATTCTTCGAAGATGTGCACCAATCTCATCCATGCTTCGTAGGCTTTGGCGAAGTCGCCCTGTTCCTCATGGCACCATGCGATGGAGAATAAGGATTCCAGCATTTCAGGATCCAGTTCATAATGCTTTTCCCAGTACAGGAAGGCATCCTCATACTTTTTCAGTTCCTTGCAGGTGTCACCGGCGATGCTGTAAATATAGGATTCTTCCGGATACTTGGACATGATATCCTTTGACACACGGTAGCATTCTTCATACTGCTTTGCCCAGTAATAGGCAACTGCCAGACAATTCCACTCGTTCACATTCTCCGGGTTTTCTTTCACCGCCTGTAATTGCTCGTCTATGCACTGCTGCCCCTGGCCCAATTCCCCGGCTCTGAACCACACCTTGAAAATCTTGTTTAGATAATAGAACTTAGGGTCATCCTCTTTGCACAGTTCCATGGCTTTGTCCACGCTTTCTAAGGTTTTGTTTCTGCTAATTTGGAACATTCTCATATGCAGCCAGGCATTGGATTGATAATCCTCAGCAACAAGAGGACCTTCCTTTTCCAGTCGTTCGTACTCTGCTACAGCTGCCATAAAATCATCATAGCGGTAGGCGTCACCAAATTCTGCCACCAGGCGGTAGAACAGTTTGCCGTGTTCCTGCAGATTCTCCCGAAATAAATCATCCACCAGCACATCATAGAGTCGGGCAATTTCCGGCAGCAGTAGGATATCCGGGAAGGTAGCGTTTGTTTCCCAGCGGGATACGGACTGGGCACTGACGCCCAGCTTTTCAGCCACCTGTTCCTGGGTCATCTGCTTATCCAGTCGCAGCTTTCTTAAATTCTTTGAAAATGTATCATTCATAGGTATTCTCCTTTTTATATCATAGATTCAAGTTTTTAAGCGCGCTTCGTAACTTCATGCCTTTAGTATAGCGGGTAGGAAAGTAAAAATCCATATCACATTTTAAGTGAGGACTCTTGGTTTCTGAGAGTTGAATGACACGAAAAGGTGCAATAAATAATTTGACACAAACCGGGCGATATGATACAATGGTGACAAAAATAAAAAGGCACTGGGAGTTATGATGAAGACATTAGAAGAAGCATTGAACTATATAGCGAAGCTAGAGGCGGAGAATAAAGAATTACGCGAGCAACTGGAGCATTATAAATCTGCCAAGCCGGCGGGCCGCAAGAAGCATAATGAGGCGTGGATGGCCTCTTATAATAGTTTTGTAGCGGATTATGAAAACGGATTGAGTATCATGGAGATTGTGAATAAAGGAGATATCAGCAGACGGACTGCGTACCGGTATAAGGCGTATTATGACAAAATACGAACAGAGAGAAGAGACTATGCAGAAGAATGAAATTGTATTATTTGAAACACAGGATAAACAAATTATATTGACTGTGAATGTGGGACAGGATACGGTTTGGTTAAACAGAAATCAAATGGCTGAGTTGTTTGACAGAGATGTAAAAACAATTGGAAAACACATTAATGCTGCATTGCAAGAAGAACTTGATGGTTCAACTGTCGCAATTTTTGCGACAGTTCAAAAAGAGGGAGACCGAAATGTAGAGAGAAATATTGAATACTATAATCTGGATATGATTATATCTGTCGGCTATCGTGTCAAATCCAAACGAGGAGTAGAATTCAGACGTTGGGGAAATACAGTATTAAAGCAGTACATACTACAGGGATACGCCGTAAACAATAATCGTATTGCACAGTTAAATGAGGTAATACAGATTATGAAGCGTACGGAAAATGTTCTGGACAGCCGACAGGTTTTA
>SVFL01000076.1 GCA_015056885.1 Lachnospiraceae bacterium | reverse complement strand
TACCGGCTTTCACAAGCTTTCGCCATGCCGACAGGTTCGTAAGCTAATGCTTACTCACTGTCGCGGCATTCGCCGTATGCATCTTCGCACGAATGTGTCTGCCTGTGTGCAAGCACCCGGCAGTCACATTCGGCTTATCTGCGCATGGCTCATTGCTACGCGCAAACTTCTAATTTATGTGGCTAAATCCCTCTACAATTGAACTGCGTTCAATTGTCATCGCTCGCAAAACAGCTCGCTCAATTATAAAAAGGACAATATCGATTTGCTTGTCGATATTGCCCTTAGAGCTTATCCTATATATTGTGACCAACGTATTTTGAATGTTACGTGATCTTCCTGAATATTTAATACTTCAATATTTTTTATCCTCTAAATTCTTCCATACAATTTAGTCAACTTGTATATCCGCTTTGCCAGCTTATCTGTCAAGGCATCAGCTTTCATACGCCATTTCCAGTTCTCACCTAAGGTGGAGGGCACATTGATGCGGGCCGCATTGTCAAGCTCCAGCCAGTCCTGCATAGGTATAATTACAATATCTGCCACACTTGCAACCGCAGCACGAATTACCTCACGACATAACTTTTTATCTTCCTTGCAATGCAAATACTTCCTCATAAAACGAATATCTTTTGCAGGCATCTGCTTCATAAATCCTGCCATGGTATCATTATCATGAGTTCCGGTGTACACCACACAATTCTTGTCATAGCAGTGTGGCAAATATTCACTCTCACCGTTTGCCTCAAAAGCAAACTGTAAAATTTTCATATTAGGGAAACCGGTACGTTTTACCAGACGACGCACACTATCTGTCATAAATCCTAAATCCTCGGCAATCACACGCTTTTTACCAAGTTTCTTGCGCATAGTCTTAAACAAATCATATCCCGGTCCTTTAACCCAGTGGCCACCTTCCGCAGTCGGATCACCATAGGGAACCCACCAATATTCGTCAAAGCCTCTGAAATGATCAATTCGAACCACATCGTATAATTGGTAACAGTGAGCAAACCTTTGCATCCACCATTCATATTCCGTACTCTTGTGATAATCCCAGTCATATAAAGGATTCCCCCAAAGCTGACCGGTCTTGGAAAAATAATCAGGAGGACATCCTGCCACACCGGTAGGATACCCCTTCTCATCCATCTGGAACAACTTCTGATTGGCCCATGTATCTGCACTGTCAAATGCGACGTAAATAGGAATATCACCTACAATCTCTATTCCCTTTTCATTGGCATATCTCTTCAATGCACTCCACTGTATCCAGAACAAATACTGCTGAAACTTATAAAAATCTATCTCTTCTTTCAAAAGTTTCTTATATTTTGATAATGCCGTTTTCTTCCTCAAACGAATGTCCTCGTCCCACTCCATAAAACAAACACCATCAAAGGAATCCTTCACCGCCATATACAGCGCATAATCTTCCAACCAGTACGCATTATCCTCTGTGAATGCAACATACTCCGCTGCCCTTTTTACCGATTTAAATCCCCTCTCATAGGCTTTCCGTAAAACACGGAAACGACTCTTATATATCTTTTCGTAATCAATATATTCTACACTTCCCCCCCAGTCACAAGCTTCACAATCTTCCTCCGTCAGATAACCGGCCTCCATAAGAAGCTCCAAATCAATAAAATAAGGGTTTCCTGCAAATGTAGAAAATGACTGGTAGGGCGAGTCACCATAACCGGTAGGACCTAAAGGCAAAATCTGCCACATCGACTGTCCCGCCTCATGCAGAAAATCCACAAAGCGGTAACTTTCTTTACCAAAAGTTCCAATACCATATGCAGATGGAATACTTGATATAGGCATCAATATTCCTTGTTGTCTCATTTATTTATCCTCCACACTCAAACTATGTTTTACTGTAACACCTGCATCTGTTTCATGGCATACTTCTCACGATACATCATCTTATCCGCACGTCTGAACGTATCACTGATGTCATGGTCCAAACGGCTGTCATACAACTCATAACCGCAGGCAATTCCCATAACCATTTCCGGATGCAGAACATTTCGTTCTTCCACAGAAGCCTTCAGCATTTTAATTCTCTTCTTACAATCCTCAAGAGACGCTTTCTCAATTATTACTGAAAATTCATCACCGCCCATACGGTAGCATCTTCCAACCTCACCGAAACTCCTCTGTATCAATTCTGCACATTCCTTAATATAACGATCTCCGACACTATGTCCGAGAAGATCATTGTATTTCTTCAAATTATTTAAATCAAATACGACTACTATACACTTTTCCGGCCCAAAACTTTCCTGTGACACATAATCCATATATGCAGTACGATTGTATAGTCCGGTCAACTGATCATGATATGCTTTCCGTTCAAAATTCTGCGCCTGTATACCAATCTCCATCAAAGCCTTCGTGTCCTTTACCGTAAAGACACCCATTAAAAGCACATAAGCAATAAATGCTGCCATTCCCAACCAGGAACTGATACTGCTAATTTTAAACACGCCTGTATCAATAACCATTAACACCAAGCAGGCAATCAACAAAATGGAGTCCCTCAGTTTTTTAACATCCCATCCCTGCTTGCGCATCCTTAAAATGATCATCCATACAACAACCAGACATGCAGCTAACCACTCAAGATAAACTAACCATAACATCTGTCGGATATCACAAACATCCATAATTTGTAAAAACAAGGTAATGACCGTTGCCCCAAAACTAAATACAACAGGTGCATACCATATTTTTTCATTCCCCACACCATTTAACTCTTTTGCCAAAAGAACAAACGGTATTACTCCCAACTGTACAAAAACAAGCGGTGATAAATACAATCCCGGCATAGTTTCAAACAGCATATAGAGCGCTACGTTGTCTGTCAGTTTCCACAAACTAATTATCGCCGCAAGACATCCCAACGCCATCAAAGCCCGGTCCATCTCACTCCCCTTATGCTTATATGCTGAATAGAAGATAAAGAAAAGCCCCATTAAAATTCCTATAAAACACAAAAGCAATGTCGGTATCTGTTCCAATAATACCACCCTTGCAATCTCATATTTCTCACCAAAATAAAAATGAGGAGTCTCTCCTACCACACTTTCATACAAAGGTGTAGTTACAACTCTGACTGTCGCACCTTCTTCATTTTCCTCCAAAGCAACACTGTTCCACCCACAACCCGGCGTCTTGCCAAAAGAATTGTTAATAAAAGGTCTCAGACGATATACTCTGTCCCCATTTACATACACATCAATATTACGATGTTCTGTGTAAAAGAACAATGTCCGATATCCGCCATCGACCTCATCAAAAACAAAGACATACTCCTCCCGAAACCCTACAGGAGCCTGCAAGTCTGCCACTCGAGAATATTCATAATCTTCAACGAATTCATATCCTGTAATAAGTCTGCGTTCTGTGATATCCATGCCAAAATCCATGAGTACACTGACTACCAACACAAGACTCAGAATAAGAAGTATTGCATAGCACCTACTAATAATACTCTTCATTCGTTCTACCCTCTAGAGTCACCAGTTACAAAAACGCAGAATCCAATACTCGATTCTGCGTTTATTATAACATCCTTTTAAACAGTTCTGCAACCATATCCAGAATATTCAATCTGTTTATTTTACTTATTTTACTTTTTCCCATTTACCTTCATTTGTTGGTACAATTTCACAAACCGTAAGCACTTCATCACGCACCGTAAAGCGAATGTCATATCCTGCAAACTCCATACCGTACACATAATCCGGCTGCTTATTGTAAGCTGCCCTTGGATCCTGTTCTAACACCCGGATTGCTGCCTGCCTTTTATCCTCAGGTAACAACTGCAAAAATTCCTGTGGAAAAACCACCTGAATGCCATCTTCCCTATGCGCTTGTCCAAAACCGCCTATCGCATCAGGATGCGCATCTGCATAAGGCAGATATGGCTTAATATCATAGATTGGCGTACCATCCATCAAATCCACACCTGACACAATCAACTTCGGACCGTCCTCGCCTTTCCGAATGACCTGTTCCAGCTTTACACTGGAAAGTCCAATCGGATTGGGACGAAAAGGCGATCTGGTGGCAAATACACCTCTTTTTTCCTTCCCTCCCAATCTGGGAGGATACACTGTGGCAGACCAATTCTCCCTCTTCGCTGCTGAGAATTCCCACAAAAGCCATAGATGAGAAAACTCCTCTATGCCAATCAAAGCCTCCGGCCTCCGAAACTCCGGTTCAAATACAATCTCCCCCACAAGTTCACTGACCAGACCACTCTGTCTGGGAATACCGAATTTTGTAGGAAAATCTGTATGAATTCTTGCTATAACCTGCACACTTACACCCTCTGCTTTCTTGTTACGTATCATTTTTTATATCTATTTTACCATGAATACTTTTGTATTCTACTATTTTTCCAGGTAAACAATCAGCTATAATGCAAAAAAGAAACCATGAACAAATCATGGTTTCTTCTTATTAGAGCTGCTGACGGGAATCGGACCCGTGACCTCCACATTACCAATGTGACGCTCTACCGACTGAGCCACAGCAGCATTTTCTCGGGGGATGCTCTCGCAATCACCGAAAACAAGTATATCAAATCCCCCGATGAATGTCAACAATATTTTTTAAATTTTTTCAACTTTTTCTACATTAATTACTTTTCTTAGCTTTTTTGCCCTTTTTATCCTTTTTCGGCTTATCTAACATTAGGTAGAATGTAGGAATCATAATCATTGCCAAAACAGTTGATGCAATCAAACCACCAATAATAACCAATGCCATACCTTGCATCATAACACCGTTCGTACCAAGTCCCAAACTCAAAGGGAACATGGACAAAATAGTCGTAAGTGTGGTCATCAGAATCGGACGAAGTCTGATACATCCGGTCTCCACCAGAGCCTCCTCTACAACCATTCCCTCCTGACGAAGCAGATTGGTGGAATCCACGAAGAGAATACCATTATTTACAACGATACCCATGAGCATCAAAAAGCCCATCAAAGATACCATACTCAAAGACGAACCGGTAATCAAAAGCAAGAAGAACGAACCAATCAATGCAAAAGGAATACAGGTCATAACCATCAACGAGAATCTGGGAGACTCAAACTGCATTGCCATTACCAGAAATACCAGGAACACAGCAATCAGAATTGCCTTAAAGATTGCTCCCAACTCCTCCAACATCATCTCGGTCATCATACTGTCCGCAGGAGTTACACTGGCAGGAAATTCCATTTCATCCACCAGAGCATTAATGGCATCCTGAGCCTCAAAGGTCTTATCGGAGTTTAAAGTAGCCGTAACAGCAACATAGTACAAACCATCCATTCTGGTAATACTTTCCTGACCTTCTGTATAAACCAGCTCAGCAATATCACGCAAAGGAATATTCATGCCCATCTGTGTGCTAAGTGTCAAATCCATCAACTGATTCAAATCGTCATACTGCCCTTCCGGATACTCCAGCCATACTTCATACTCTGAGCCTGCTGAAGTAATAGTCAAAGGATTCACACCACTAAGCACATTATTCAAAGTCATACCTACTGTAATCGGTGTCAGACCATACTGCATAGCCTTCAAAGGGTCCACATCCACTTTTACAAGGGTTGTGGTATTAGACAATGAGTTATCTGCTTTTATTACGCCATCAATCTTGCGCATTTCTTCTGAAAGCATATCTGCAGCCTGACGCAACTCATCCATATCATAACCCTGCAAATCAATCTCATAGCTTCCGGTACTCATCATGGAACTCATGCTGGTACCACTGGATGCAACCGTCACATCCATATCTGTCATGTTTGCTGCGAGTGCATTCCATTCATCAACAACCTCTGCCGTAGATTTATCTCTTTCTTTTTTCAGATTTGCATTCATACTTGCACCGGTACTACTCACAGAAACACTGTACCCCGCCACATCAGGATGCTCTGACGCAATACGCTCCCATTCTCGCATTACGGCATCTCTTCTCTCCAAAGAAGTACCGGAACGGAAATTCACCGTTACACCAACCACACCTTCATCCGCTGCCGGCATCAACTCCAAATTCAGGAAACTTGCCATCAACAAAGAAACCACCAGCAATGCCACAGAAACAAACATAACCGTCTTCTTGCGGTACAAAATCTTAGGCATGGTCTTTCTGTACCAACTTATAACTTTATTCAATATCTTATCAATAGGCAGATTTTGCTTCTCCTCCGGCTTAAAAATGCAGAAGAACAAGGGTACCAGCATCAATGCTGCAATCAAAGAAGCCAACATTGCAAGCACAATTGTCATACCAAGCTGTGCAAAAATCTGTCCGGACAAACCTTCCATAACAGCCAAAGGCAGATAAACTACAATCGTCGTAATAGTAGATGCAATAATGGAAGCCGTCACCTCTCTGGTACCAATCTCTACAGATTCCTTTAAGGTAAGATCATCCTTCTTACATCTGAAACAGCTCTCAATTACAACGATGGATGAGTCAACCATCATACCAATGGCGATAACCAGCGAACCAAGGGTTACAATATTCATGGAAAATCCCATAAAACTCATAAGAATCAATGTA
The DNA here is from genome assembly GCA_015056885.1 of Lachnospiraceae bacterium. Taxonomy (GTDB): domain Bacteria; phylum Bacillota; class Clostridia; order Lachnospirales; family Lachnospiraceae; genus Acetatifactor. The sequence goes on along the minus strand of SVFL01000076.1, from coordinate 3,659 downwards.
AAGAACAATGAAATCGGCATGGATGCACCAACAATCATACTGGACTTAAAGTCTCCAAAGAAGACAAAAAGTACAATCATAGTCAGCACAACACCCAAAATCAATGTTTCAAATACCGTACCAAGGGAATCCACAATAGACTCACTGGCATCATATGTTACCTGAAACTCAACCGCCGGAACCTCTGCCTGAATACGTTCCATCGCTTTCGAAACTTCATTACATACATTAACAACACCAAAACTACTCTTATTCTGAATACTGATACTTAAGTTATCCAGACCATTATAACGGCTCAATGACTCTGCCTCATGAGTAGACATGTTTACCTCAGCAATATCCTGCAAGGTAATTACCTGACCCATTCCGGTCATAATAGGAACTTCTCGAAGCTTCTGTACAGTATTGTATTCCATAGAGGTTGTAATACTGATGTCCTGATTACCCTGAGCAACACTACCGGCAGGATAAGAGAAATCTACCGCACCCAAAAACTGTGCCACGCTACTCATGGTCAAACCATATTGCTTCATCAAAGTTTCATTTAACTGAACACTGATATACTCTTCACTACCACCATTTACAGTAACCTGCGCCACTCCGGAAAGAGACTCCAACTCAGGGATTACGGATTCATTTACCACCTTCAAAAGGTCTACATCACCCACCTCTGTCGCTGAAATAGACATACATGCCATACTATTGACATTCATTTCGATAATGGTAGGTTCAGAAACATCCTCCGGCATGGAAAGCTGTGCAACCTCCAAAGCTGCACTCAACGCATCATGACATTCTGTAATATCCACTCCATATTCATATGTAAAGAGCACCATACCATAGTTCTCATAGGACATGGTTGTGGTAGACTCTACACCGCTCAGGGAAGCACCTGCATCCTCGATTACAGAAATCACCAGTTCATCCACACTTTGGGGGTCTGCGCCGGGATAGGTAGCCATAACCACCAGCATAGGCATCTCCATGTCCGGAATCAGCTGCAACTTAAAACCAAAAATGGAAGAAATACCAAAAATTACCAGCGTAAGAATCATCAGCATACAGGATACCGGTCGTTTTAAAGCAAGTTTTGTCAGACTCATCCCGCGCCTCCTTATTGTGCTACAGACTCAGCTTCTGTGCCGGACTCTGCAATCTTGGCATCCACCTCTACACCGTCAATCAGACGTGGCGACCAGCTGGTAACTACAATATCGCCCTCGGCAATACCCTCTGTAATCTGAATTCTTGTATCATCAAAAATTCCTGCAGTAACATATGTTTTTACTGCATGACCATCCTTGACAATATATACATAAGCACCTTCATTCTCAAAATAAACTGCATCATAAGGAATAATAATTTCATTTTCGGCTGTATAAGTATCACTGCTGATAGATACACTTACACCACTGGGAAGCTGCTCACCGGTAGCCTTTACAGATGCCTTAATCTGGAACAGACCGGTCTGCATATTTACTGCATTACCAACCTCAGTAATTGTTCCATCAAACTCTGCACCGTTACGCTCTACCGTAACCGACTGCCCCTTTGAAAGGGTATTCATGATGGATTCGCTTACCTGGAAGGTCACTGTCATAGTATCCTCAGCTGCAATGGTATATGCAGGGGAGGTAGCCGCTGCCATACCATTTACCTCTACAGACTTACCGATTACTCTGCCGGAAATAGGTGTGGTTACAGAATAATAGGAAAGTGCCAGTTCTGCAGAATCTACGCCAAGCTGAGCCAACTGCAAAGAAGTACCAAGTTGTTCTTTGGTGTCATTCAGGACTGCTCCCTGAGTAAGACTTTTTGACGCCTTAGCTGTCTCATAAGCCTTGGTTGCTGTGTCATAAGCAGTCTGTGCTACATTATACCCCATCTCTGCCTGTTCTTCCTGCTCTTTTAAGGTCTTAAGCGTCTTCTGAGCCTCTGCAATAGTTGCTTCATCCACTCCACTTGCCTTCATCTGCTTAATCTGCTTTTTAAGCTTTTCGATAGCATCTTCCAATTCATCCACGGCATCCTTAGCATTCTTCCATGCTACCTGAGCCTGCACATAAGCAGTTTCCGCCTGACTTACCGACATATCAAGCTGCATATTGGCAGATTCCTGTTGAGTAGTCAATGCACTGTCTGCCTGATTCTTAGCATTGGCATAAGTCAGCTGCGCCTGCTGAAGCTGAATCTGTGCCCCACTGTCATCAATCTTGAACAGTACATCACCCGCCTGAACCTCATCTCCTACCTCGAAGAAAGTCTCTGTTACCTTTCCCTGAGCCATAGGAATTACATACACAGACTCCTCCGGAGAAACCGTACCTACAAACTCATTGCTGAGCACCAAGTTATCCCTACCCGCTGCCTGTGCATCCACAAGTACTGCATCAACCGTCTCCTGAGCTGTCTCCTTGCCACCACATGCGGTAAACAACATGCTTGCACTAAGCATCAAAGACATCACAATACAACTCTTTTTCTTCATCATTACGCTCCTTATATTGTTAATACAATCACTCAAAATCCATTCGTTTTTCATTCTACTCCCACAATCTGACAAAATCAATAAAATCCAAATACAAATATTATAAAATTTCTCTAAATACAATTCGTCAATTTGTATGATTCTGATTGCATTTTTTCATCAAATATGAAAATGAACGCTCACATTGTACCATTCTTGTTTTTTTGATACAATAGTCTCAAAACTAATAAAACAAAAAGGTGTAAATATGTATCGAATCAATGATAACAAACGTGTACAACACTCCGCAGCACTTATCACAGATGCTATGCTTAACTGCCTAAACGAGAAACCCTTTGAAGAAATCACGGTATCCGATATCCAGCGACTGAGCGGCGTCAGCCGGGCAACCTTTTACCGACTTTTTGATAACACAAGTGATGTATTGACCTATTATAGTCAATTTCTGGTTGAAGATATTATGAATCAGTCAACCGCCCAATCCATCCATAACTACAAGGATTTTCTGCTATTTTTGTTCGAGGCTCTTTTGGACAATCATACTTTCTTGGAAGCAGTCTTTAAAAGCGGCAGCGAAGAGATTATCATGAACTCTCTTCTTTCCAACAGTATGCAAAAACATAACACCCAATCACAACTGTATGCCAATGAAAAGGAAATGGATTATTTGATTAGCGGAACCTGTGGTTTTCTGGTGGGAATATTGAGAGTCTGGCTAAAACATGGGAAACAGGAAACCCCTGAAGAATTGTTTGATATTATGATGCGCATGGCCGGTGTGGTATCCCAAAACCTTTTTCAAAAGTAAGTATAGACCACACTGCCCTATTAGAAATACATAGAAAATTTTGTGTCATTCGAACAACTGGGGTATATGCAGATTTTTTGTCTCAAAATACCCCATATTAGGTTTTATTTCGTGAAAATCCATAGATTTTGGGTGCCCAAGGGTATATACAAAATAATTCCGGTCTGATACCCTGAATATAGTGAAAAACAGGGTATTTCCAAGAGTTTTTTTCGCATATACCCTCGAGCCATTAGTAAAATATACCCTATAAAGTGGACACGTATAAGTTTATTTTATACCCACACTTTATGGCAATCCCCATTCTGTACACATGACTTTTGGAACGTGTACCTTTAGGCTGTTCATACAAACGTGGTTGTT
>SVFL01000075.1 GCA_015056885.1 Lachnospiraceae bacterium | reverse complement strand
CTGAAATACAGTGTATTTAGATGGCCTATTAAAGTTACCCTTTTTTAAGATTCAAATTTTTTACAAAAAACTCTTGACTATTTATAGTTTGACACCTCCATGATAAAATAAGTTAGACAAATTAAAATAATCGCGTGCTTTCAATACCGCTTTCCTTGTCTGCATAAATCTACTCCTCCAACCACTCCTGCAGATTGTCATAGCCGTCCTCAAATCCCAAAATTTCTTCGCCGTTAACCGACAATGCAACGATAGGCATACAATATCCGTCTCCCCAATATTTAGGAGCTGTAACAAATTCCACTGTCTCACCCTCTTTAACATATTTCCAAATCTTATTTTTCTTGGCAATATCTACATTCTTACCTACAATCTTAAATGTAGTATCATCAAATTCAGGAGTCAATTCCTCAGAAAATCCCAAATAAAAAGTCTTGCCATCGTCACTGCTCGCAAGATGGGTAACCCTTCCCGTAGCAGTTACATAATTTGCTTTATCTTCATAGTATTCCTGCATTTTTCCCGGCTCTGTCAGCCATATAAAAATGCATATCCCTATCGCCAGAACAATTGCTATTATGTTTGTAATAATGGAATATATGAATTGCAACACCAATCCCTCCCCAATTGCACACTTACTCTTCTATCATACCACCCTATCTAATCCTTGTCACACATTTTTGAACATGCTATACTTAATCTGCCTGTAAATGAATCTCAGGCTCACTAATCTTATTTTTTCATATTTATCGAAATGAGGTATTCCATGAAAGATATAATTAATTTAAAATCCAAAAAGCTCTTTCTTTTTGACATCGACGGCACTCTTGCCGTAGGCGACACCCTCTACGAAGGTAGCCGAGAGCTTTTAGACTATATTGACAGTATCGGTGGCAAAGCCTGCTTCATCACCAATAACTCCACCAAAAGCGGCGCTGATTATGTAGAAAAATTCCGTAACACATTTGGCTTGGAGACCACAGAGGAGCAGTTTATCACCTCCGGTTATATGACGCTGAAATTCCTGCTGGAAAACTATAAGAATCAAAAAATATATGTATTGGGAACTGCTTCTTTTATCGAAGAACTTAAGAAAAACGGACTGGATATTACGGAGCAGTGTGAACCAGGCATTGCCTGCGCTGTGGTTGCCTATGACAGTGAATTAACCTATGCCAAGCTGACCGTTGCCAGCCAAGTGTTATTAACCATGGATGTGCCCTTTTACGGTACCAATCCGGACCTGCGCTGCCCCATCGACTTTGGCTTTATTCCGGATTGCGGAGCCATCTGTGAAATGCTTACCGCCACTACCGACAAGGAGCCCATTTACTTGGGTAAACCCAGCCGCACAGTAGTCGATTTGTGCAGAGAACGCTTTGGATTTTCCAAGGAGGAAACCCTTGTGGTAGGTGACCGACTCTACACCGACATTGCCTGCGGCATCAATGGTGAAGTAGATACCTGCGTACTTTTTACCGGCGAGGCCAAACCCGAGGATATGAAAGATACCAAGTATCCGGCGGACTATGAATTTGAAAATGTAAAGACACTGTGGCAGGCATGCCTCAACAACTAGTCAATCAAAAACTTATTGACAATGTGTATTATTAGGAGTATTATCAATAACAATTATTAAAAACGAAAGGAGTTCGCACAATGCAGAATAGTTATAGATTTCCACAGCCAAATAATTATGTTATCAATCCCACCTATTACTGGCAGTTGGGATCTATTGCTGATGGAAAATATTGCATTGTGAGAAATTCACTTCCTATAGACTGAAACAGATATAGGATGCTTTCACAATAAGTATATTGCAAATATTTTGCACCATCAGATGATAGAAATATTATTTGATGGTGCTTTTATTTTACACTCAAGGAGGGAAACAAAATGAATTACTTAGAAAACTATTATGCCAATTATGATGAAGAAGGAAGGTTATCCAGCAAGCATGGACAGGTAGAATTTTTGACTACCATGAAGTATATCCATGAATTTATTGGTAATACAGAAAAGAAAAAAATACTGGAAGTAGGTGCCGGAACGGGAAGATACAGCATCGCACTTGCAAAAGAAGGACACGACGTAGATGCGCTAGAGTATACTAAGCATAATTTAGAGATTATGAATGCCAAAATCACAGGGATTTCTAATATAAAAACACATCATGGGACTGCATTGGACTTATCAAGATTCGAAGATGAATCTTTTGATATTACCCTTGTGTTAGGACCCATGTATCACATGTATACCAAAGAGGATAAGCAAAAGGTACTTGCGGAAGCAATTCGTGTTACCAAAAGACAAGGCCATATTCTTGTGGCATATTGCATGAACGAAGCTACCATGATTCAATATACTTTCAAAGCCGGCAAGATATGGGATTGTATAAACAATCATATGCTAACTGAAGATTTTCGATGTATCTCCGAAGAAAAGGATTTGTTTGAAATGGTTCGCTTGGAAGATATTGACGAATTAAACGCACATTTTTCAAATATTAAAAGAATCAAAATCATCGCAGCAGACGGGGCAACAAACTATATGCGCGAATGCATCGATGCAATGGACGATGCCACATTTGATGTGTGGATAAAATACCATCTCTCAATTTGCGAAAGAATGGATTTGATTGGCGCAACAAATCACAGTTTGGATATTTTAGAAAAAAATTAAATAGAGGCTATAAGAAAAAGTGCCAATCACACTCTCGCATGATTGGCGCTTTCTTTTTATGTACTCTCTACCCTTAGCAATACATTTCATCTGTACCACCCAGGACTTTTACATCTTACTCTACTGTATCATCCTTAATAACATTCACGTTCTTGATGATATCTCTGGGCTGCTCATTTGCAGGTGCACCTGCAACTGCTACCTTGCCAGCCAGGAAACCGGACAATACGGACTGCAAATCTACACCGGTAGCTTCCTTCAGACCGTCAGTTACCTGTACAACAGTACCCATAACATCCTTCATCAGCTTAGCAGAGTTACCGTCACCGTACATAGTAATACGATCTACGTTGTTGAGAGGTGTAGCTGCATTCTTAACAACCTCAGGCAATGCGTTGAAGTACATTTCCAGCACAGCTGCCTCACCCATCTTCGCCATAGCTTCTGCCTTCTTCTCAATACCTTCTGCCTCTGCCACAGCCTTCGCACGGATAGCTTCTGCCTCTGCAAGACCCTTGGTACGAATACCTTCTGCTTCCTGCTCCATGGTGAACTTCTTAGCTTCCGCCTGAGCTCTCATAGCCTCAGCTTCCTTCTCGGTCTCGAACTTCTTAGCCTCTGCTTCACGCTGACGCTCGTACAGCTGAGCATCTGCCTCCTGCTGCTTAGCGAATTTCTCAGCTTCCGCTTTCTTCTTAACCTGTGCATCCAGAGCCTGCTCCATAACCTCAGCCTCTTTCTGCTTCAACAGAATCTCCTTCTCCTGCTTAGCAATGTTTGCCTCAGCGGTGGTAATCTCGATGGTTCTACGCTGTTCCTCTTCCTGAATCTTATATGCGGAGTCAGCCTCAGCCTTCTTGATATCGGATTCTTTCTTAAGTTCTGCCTTCTGAATTGCCAGCTCGTTCTGCTTCTTAGCAATCTCAGACTCTGCATTTACTTCAGCCTCATTCGCTTCACGCTTTGCGTTAGCCTGTGCCTTAGCAATTTCCTTCTCACTCTCAGCACGGGAAATTGCAGCATTCTTCTGAATCTTAACGATGTTGTCTACACCGAGGTTCTCAATTACGCCGTTACCGTCCACAAAGTTCTGAACGTTAAAGCTGATAATATCAAGACCCATTGCAGCCAAATCGGGCTCTGCATTCTCTTTTACAAGAGACGCAAACTTCTGACGGTCGGAAACCATCTCCTCCAAAGCCATCTTACCAACGATTTCACGGACATTACCTTCCAGAACCTCTCTTGCAACAGCACCGATGTACTCGGGCTTCTTGTTCAAAAAGTTCTGTGCAGCAAGGGTCAGACGCTCCTTATTGTCACTAATCTTAACGTTTACGGTTGCATCCACGCGGATATTGATGTAGTCCGCAGTAGGTACTGCACTGGAAGTCTTAACATCTACAGGAATCAACTGCAGATTCAACTCATCCTTTCTCTCCAGGAAAGGAATCTTCACTCCCGCCTTACCAATCAACACCTTAGGGTTCTTTCTCAAACCGGAAATCAAAATCGCGGTGTCAGGTGACGCCTTCACATAACCGGTAAGGAAAATGATGATAATAACGAGTGCAGCAATAATAATGGGTATTCCTAATTCAAATGGCATTTTTTTCTCCTCCTCTTAAGTATATGTTTCTATTGCCTCACTTTATTCTAGCACATCGCCAAAGCAAACTCAACTGTTAAATAAGCCTTTTTCAATAATTGCAAATCCTAATGCATAAGGTCCTGTGTGGACACTGATAGCCGCACCAATCTGAAAAAGAGGTATCTCATCGATTTCGTAACCTTTTTCCCTGAGAATACTCAGAGTCTGTTCGCGGATTGCCACGGCCTCCTCATAATCATAGCCATATCCGATAGTCAGACGGAAGCGATCAAATCCGCCCCCTTCCTCCTTCAGATAGTTAAGCAACAAATCGATACTCTTCGCCACTGTGCTCTTACGGCTTCTTCCAATGCCTGCCGGGAAAATTTCCCCCTCCTTCAGCACAATCACCGGACGAATTCCCAACACACTTCCGGCAATACCGGCCACCTTACCGATACGACCGCCATGCTTCAAATACTCCATATCACCTACCGTAAAGAAAATACGACCTGTACTTTTTACCTCTTCCAATCGCTCTACTGCCGCTTCAAAATCCATCCCGCTATCACGCAGACTTACCGCCTCAAGTACATATATTCCCTGCAAAACAGTGTTTACCGTTGCATCAATCACAGCAATCCGGGCCTGAGGATAATCCTCCAAAACCATTTCTTTTGCCGTCATCGCCGACTGATAGGACCCTGAAAATTTAGTGGAAATACAGATGCAAATTACAGCCTGTCCATCTTTCGCATAGGGTTCAAAAGCATCAATATAATCCTGCACAGCAGGCATGGATGTTTTCGGAAAAACTTTCGGATTGTCCACCATCTTCTGATAAAAATCCCGAATCTTAATTTCCTCTATTTCCTTTTCATAGTGTTCGTCATCAAAGGACACATAAAAAGGAACCACCTTTATATTTTTCTCGACAGTAAGCTCCGGCGGCAAATCGCAGGAACTGTCACTGATGATTTGAAATTTTTCTTTAATATCACTCATTTGCCAATCACTCCTATTTCCTTGGATTCATCAAATAACATAGCTTACAGCATTTCATACTGAAGACATTCGTACAAAAGTCTGCTGCCTTCAGCAATCTCTGCAGGAAGAAAGGCTCGGGCAACACACTTTTCTTCTGCATCTGCCACACCCTCCTCCAGTAAAAAAGCATAATCACCATCTATTCTGTGTACAACATAATTTCTGCTTGATAAATCCATCCTTCTCCTCCTGTAGTCTTTCCCAGATTTTTCTATGTATACTATATCACATATGAATTCAGTTTTGCTACTCCATAGTTTATACAAATTATAAAATTTCCCGATACACACGCAATACATTTCCTGCAAAAATCTTCTCAAGTTCTCTCTGCGTGAAACCGGATTTATGAAGTGCCTCCCACAAAAGCACCATACTCTGTGCCCCGGGCAACTCCTCATGGGTATCAATTCCGTCAAAATCACTGCCAAGTCCCAGGACCTCGACACCTCCCACATTTACAATATGTCTGGCATGGCGCACCACCGCCGCAATGGTTCCGGGGTTCTTCACACCGGCAGGCATCTGCTCCAGAAAATCTGCGCAGAAATTAAGCCCCATACACCCGCCTTGCTCTGCCAGTCTGCGAATCATATCATCTGTCAGATTCCGCACACAGCCACAGATTGTTCGTGCATTGGAATGACTTGCCACAAAAGGCTTTTTCGAACATTCCAATACATCATAGAATCCGGCATCAGACATATGTGAGACATCCACAATCATCCCTAACTCATTCATAACTTCCACAAACTCTTTGCCCTTGGAAGTCAAACCATGGGTGCTATCCGGCCGGTACAAATCTACCTTACCTTCCAGATTAATATTCGGCCATCCCAACTCATTTTCAAAATTCCAGGTCAGGGTCATCATCCTTACACCCATATCATAAAGTTTATGCAGTTTCTCTGTCTCACCACCACATACAGCCCCCTCTTCCACCGTAAGAAGCGCCGAAAGTTTACCTTCTCTTTGATTACGCTCAATGTCCTCATACACAAGCACCGGTGCCAATATATCCTCATTGACAAGAAGCTCCTGTTTATACACCTCATAAAGCGCACACACTTCCTCCCACGGAGTCATTTCACACTTGCGCGTCTGCACAAACAATGCAAAATTCTGGATCAGATAACCACCTGCCTGCATACGCTCCAAATCCACATGAAGACTGTTGCTTCGCAGCGAACAGTCTTCTCCCAATCTCTTATGCTTTAATATTTCCGAAATGGTATCACAATGCATATCTGCAATTCGCACATTCCCAGTCTGCATACTGATTCCTCTCCCTTATGGTTTTATAATTGCATGATTTTTCAAATATTCCTTCCAAAGGTCAACATATTGAGCCTTTAAATGCACTCCGTCACCGGTATACTCTGCACACAAAGCGCCATTTTCGTCACATACCGCCTCATTTATCTCCAGATAAAAAACAGTCTCATCATCTGCCAGTGCCTTAATTCCCTCGTTTCGTATTGCAATACCCTCATTTGTAATGTGATCCCCTTTCGCCGAACGTTTCTCAGAAACCTGCATTATTCCCTGCAAATAGATAATTGCATCCGGCTGTAACTCACGTATTCTCTGCACACTCTCTGCATATTTTGCCAAAAAGCTTTCCACCGTACCGGTACCCATCTCATTAATACCAATCATAAAATATACCTTGGAAAACTGATTTTCCGAAAGAGCCTGCTCCACTGTAATTTTGCCGTTCTGTCCGGGAACCTCCACAATTTTGGCTGTAAAAAGCTTATGCACCGAAAGACCCACTGATGCGTAAAAAGTACTGGTTTCCTTAAGACTACTGTATTGATACATACCAACCGTACGGGAATCTCCGATAAACACAGCATCATCGAAATACTCATCTCCTACTGTCTCAAACACCGGCACCCAGGGCTCAGGCTCGGGTTCCGGTTCCGGCTCAGGCTCCGGCTCTGATTCCAACTTTGAATCCGGTACAGGCTCCGGATTCAACCAGGGATCCTGCCCTGATTCATTATCCGAAACATCTGAAATATCCGATTCGGAAACAGATACATCCTCACTACTTGCTTCCGGCTCCTTTTTACCCGCATCTGCCACAAGCTCCTCGTCCCCATCCGGCTTTTGCAGTTCCCATTTCGGCAAAGAAATCTCCGGCAGCTCTATACCGAGCTTTGCCAAAACCATTCCGCCCCCCTCTTTCACCGGATCAGTGTAAACATGCCAGCCTCCCGTTACCGTCAGACAAACACAACCAAAAATCACAAGCAACACCAAAAAGATTCTGTCCTCCGGTATACTTTTCCACTTATGATAAATTTTCAACAGTATCTTTTTAAACAAATTTATTTCCTCACTAGAACTTAAAATACATGAAAGGATTGTTTCCCTCCACCATGATACGCCACACACAAATCCAGAACAACGCAGCCAACACCACATTCATAACCATATGATCACGCCATCTGTGATAGATACGTTTGAGAATGGGGGTACTCGCCAGTGCCGCCACCACAAGCAGACTGCCATATGTGGCAAGGGCGTTTCGCCAATCACCGGCAACCACATACTCCGGCGTACTGCCAAACATTCTTCCCACATAAATCTTCAACTGCTCTATATCTGTTATGGCAAAAAACATCCACGTCACAGGAATGATTGCCCACACATACAGACGCGGAATCAGATTCAGCTGTTTCCAGAGACTTTCTCCATTTATCGGATGTCTGTCCAGAAAACCGATTACTTGACGCTCTACTACAATCACTGCCCAAAGCATAATCCCCCATAGCAGGAAATTACCGTTACCGCCGTGCCAAAGTCCGGTCAGAGCCCACACCACAAGCAGATTTCGAATGGTACAAAACTCGCCATTCCGACTTCCTCCCAATGGAATATACACATAATTGCAGAACCACCTGCTCAAGGTAATATGCCATCTGCGGTAAAAATCTCTCACCGAATCTGCCATGTACGGGTTACGAAAGTTCTCCGGCAATTTAAAGCCCATCATGGAACCCAAGCCAATTGCCATCAGCGAATATCCATAGAAATCAAAATAGATTTTAAAGGAAAATGCAATCGCTCCCAACCATGCAAGGGCTGTAGACATACTTTCATATCCTTGCATCTGAATATCATTCCACAAAAACCCGACACGGTCTGCAATAAGAACCTTTGATGCCAATCCTAACGTAAATACTTTCAGTCCGTTCTGAACACTTTTCCACGTCATTTTACGTGAATTCAGCGTCTCACTCACCTCATCATAATTGACAATTGGTCCGGATACCAGCTGGGGGAACATGGCAATATAAGTTCCCAGCTTCAAAAGAGAAGTTTCCGCCGGAATATCCCTTCGGTACACATCAATCATGTAGGACAATATCTGAAAGGTATAAAAACTCACACCTAAAGGCAGAGTCTCTCCACCCATAACTACCTTAAAAAGAAGCAAAATACCCACATTTATCGTAACAATAAAGAGCATTACACCCTTTCGCCACTCTAAATATGTATCGTATTTTTCCTCATCTTTATATTTTTCTTTATAATAATTCTCCGCACCGATAAAACGCGCCGCCATATAGTTTACTAACACGGAAACTACCAAAAGCAACAAAAACCGTGATTCCCCATATGCATAAAAAATCAGGCTCCCAACCAGAAGCACCAAATTTTTCAATCTATTCGGAACCAGCGCGTATATTATAAAAAATATCGGAAGAAAATACAGGAGAAATTCTATACTGCTAAATACCAATCTTCATCCCATCTTTCTTGTTTTCTTAAATTTTGTCCTTATATATACTATCTTGAATTGAATCACAATACAACAAATTTTTTATTAAATTTCGATTTCTAAACGTCACAAACCTGTAATATTTACGTAATGTTGCCAAAATTTATATGTTTGTAGTAAAATATAAATATTAGAAGTTATAAAATACTCGGAGACACAAACAAATAGAGTCTTGTGTCAATCTTCCGAAAGGAGCAGCCCATGAAAGAACAGTTATATACCATACCCTTAAATGATGCCATAAACGCACAGGACGAATGTCCTTTTTGTTTTATCGAGCGCAATATTGAACAGGACCTTTTGGATTTTGTACTGGGCAGCGGCTCCTCCTATATGGAGGCGGACATTCGGGAAATGACTGACAAGACCGGTTTCTGTCGTACTCACTTCCAAAAAATGTACGACTATGGCAACACCCTGGGTAACGCCTGGATTCTCAAAACGCATTATATGCGTATGATTGGCGAGATGAAAAAGGAATTCGCCGGCTTCAAGCCCGGTAAAACATCCCTGAAAAACAAACTAATGAAAACTCCCTCCGGAGACAACTCTGTCAGCATGTGGGTACGCAAAAAAGAAGACTCCTGTTATATCTGTAACCATTACAAGGACACCTACGAGCGCTATATGGACACCTTCTTTTATCTGTATAAAAACGATGAGGAATTCCGCCGGAAAGTTCAGGACAGTAAGGGATTTTGCCTCCCTCACTTCGGCGATTTGTGCGATGCAGCAGATATGAAACTCTCCGACAAGGACAAAGAAACCTTTTATCCTATGGTATTTGAATTGATGGAGAAAAATATGGAACGTCTGGCCGAGGATGTTTCCTGGCTGGTTGAGAAATTTGATTACCGCAATAAAGATGCAGACTGGAAGAACTCCAAGGACGCAATTCAACGCGGCATGCAGAAATTGAAGGGCGGCTATCCTGCCGACCCGGAATATAAGATGCAGAAATAAGTCCCGGATTTGGAACAATATCCTCCGAGTCAGTTTTCTTGGCCTCTGGTCTATAAAAAATTAGACCTAAAATCCTAAAAATTTCATTTTTTTGAGATTTCCTGTGGTAGAAATTTTCTTTAGACCCATACGGGGCATATACAGAAAAATCCAGGGATAATACCCAAAACACGCTTTTTCTCACGATAAAAGTAGGTTTACCATAAAGTGTACCCCATGTCAAGGACACTTTTTATAAAATTTTATACCCATTCTATCCGTTTGTTGATAATGGATTTATTCCTGTTGTGGTGTAACTGTAAAATTCGTTTGGAGTCAGCTTTTCCAGA
>SVFL01000074.1 GCA_015056885.1 Lachnospiraceae bacterium | reverse complement strand
AACGCTGAAGGCATCTAAGCGTGAAGCCCCCCTCAAGATGAGATATCCATGAAGACTTGTTCTTCTAAGACCCCTTAGAGACTATGAGGTAGATAGGAATGAGGTGTAAGCACAGCAATGTGTTCAGCTGACATTTACTAATCGGTCGAGCGCTTAACCAAAGGTTTAGGTGGAAACAGCGTAGATGTTTCCTGTTATCAAGTCTTGTTAAGAATTTTTCGTGTTCGGTTTTGAGGGTACAAATCCTCAGATGTGCTTAAATTATGAAGCAATCTATTTTCCTCGATAGCTCAATGGTAGAGCACTCGGCTGTTAACCGAGTTGTTGTAGGTTCGAGCCCTACTCGGGGAGTAAGAGAAATAAAGTAAAAAAATTTTTTCTCTGATAAATTCATTGCAAGCAATGAATTACCTAAGAAGGGTATCACAAGTGATAATTCTTCTTAAGTTATAGAAGGATATCATTTAGATAATTCTTCAAACAACATCGCTGGCGATAAGGCGAAACAAACGGCTCCATGGTCAAGCGGTTAAGACATCGCCCTTTCACGGCGGTAACACGGGTTCGATTCCCGTTGGAGTCATCAGACCCAAAAGGGTTTGCGGACCTTTAGCTCAGTTGGTTAGAGCAACCGGCTCATAACCGGTCGGTCCCGGGTTCGAGTCCCCGAAGGTCCATTTCTTTTCTAATTTATAATTTAATATGGCCCAGTGGCTCAGTTGGTTAGAGCGCCGCCCTGTCACGGCGGAGGTCGAGGGTTCGAGTCCCTTCTGGGTCGTCCGATATTGGACGAGTGTCTGATGTCAAATGGGGTCTTAGCTCAGCTGGGAGAGCATCTGCCTTACAAGCAGAGGGTCATAGGTTCGAGCCCTATAGGCCCCATTTTTGTATCAAAAATGAGAAGATTACAGTAGGTCTGTAGTCTTTTTTGTTTTATTAGGAAAGATATTGTATTGTACATTTTTAATAATAATGAAATTGCACAATGAACAGACTGAAATTCTGTCTAGTGTGTAGAAAAAACATAAATTTTGCGACAATTTCCTTGACATGTATTTTACTTAAAGCTATACTAGAAGATAGATAAAGAACGAAAAATAATACGGAAATGGGGGCTTCATATGGTAGAATATATACTTGGTAATTATTTAGTTGAAACAGGAAAGATAACGAAAGACCAGCTGTGCGAAGTAATTGCAAAGCAAGACTCTGTCCGTGTCAAATTAGGTTTGATTGCTGTATCTGAAGGAATGATGACAACCCGTCAGGCAGAGGAAGTGAACCTATTGCAGGCAGTTAAGGATAAGCGCTTTGGTGATATCGCTATCGAAGAAGGCTATCTCAATGAGGAACAGGTAGAGAAGCTTTTGAAAAAGCAGGGTAATGCATATCTGATGTTTGTACAGAATCTGGTGGATGCAGAGCTTGTGGCTATGGAAGATGTTGATTGGTTGTTAGATGACTTTAAAAAGGTTAATAATTACAGTAATTCCGATTTGGAAGATATTAAGAGCGATGATGTTGACCGAATTCTTCCTTTGTTGTTGCCTGAAGAGGCGCAGTCCTATGCTACAGCGATAGGTACCGTTGTTCGTACTATTATAAGACTTGTTGACAGACATGCTTATATTGGTCGGGCTGCAATGGTAGATTCCTTCCCATCAGAGGGAGTTGCCATCCAGAAAATGGAAGGTACAGATGGTGTGGTAGATTGTTTTGCAGAGCGAAATGGAGCACTTTTGAAGCTTTGTAGTATTTTTGGTCAGGAAGCATTTTCACGTCTCGATTTGGACGCTTTAGACGCTGCTGGAGAGTTACTTAATTGCGCGAACGGTATGTTTGTTTCCGAACTCAGTCGTCAGGGTAAATTCTTGGAACTTATGCCACCTGAATATGCAGGAGTGGATAATGTTTCTGACGTTTGCCGGATACCGATTTTTATTGGTAATCTAGGTTTATATTATGCAATTGGTAAGCTGAAGTAGGAGGGGAACTGACTATGGCAAATATTATGATTGTAGATGATTCAAGAACATCCAGAAAGGTATTACGTGAGATTTTGGTTCGCAATGGACATGTAGTTGTTGGTGAGGCAACTAACGGTGAAGAGGGATATCTTATGTATAAAGAGTTGAGACCTCAGATTGTGACCATGGATATTACAATGCCGGTTATGGATGGCGTAGAGTGTCTGAGCCTTATTAAAAAAGAGAATCCTGATGCAAAGGTATTAATGCTTACTGCAGCAGGACAGAAGGAGAAGATGCTTGAATCTATTAAGCGTGGTGCAAGTGAATTTATTATGAAACCTTTCAATGAGGCAGAGATTTTGGATGCTTTGGAACGAATCGTATAACATAAATTGAATATTTTATAATTAAAACGGATTCCTGTTATTTCAGGAATCCGTTTACTATTTGGGCTTCAGCCTCAGCTTCCGTAAGACCGAGCGTCATTAATTTTATAAGCTGATCTCCCGCAATTTTGCCGATTGCAGCTTCATGTATTAAAGCTGCATCCAAGTGGTTAGCGGTAATTTCAGGAATAGCGCTTATTTTTGCATTATCCATGATGATGGCATCACATTCGGAGTGACCGGCACAGCGATTATTTCCATTGATTTTAGCCAGGAAAATTTGTTTGGAATCTTCTTTGGCAACTGCTCTGGAAATCAGATTTGCACTGGAGCCTGCACCATTCAAATCAACGTTGAAGGAAGACTCGGCAAACTGTGTGCCGTGAGTCATAAGGCGTTCTGTGATTACCAATTTGGCACCGTCCTCCAAAATTGCGTCAGTAGAACGTTTTGTGGAATCAACGCCTCGGATTTGTACGGTTTCCATTTCAAGATAGCTGTTTTCACCCAGCCGGATTACGGTTTGGGGATTCATGATACGTTCACCTTTGCCGTCGCCGCTGCCATAATGCTTTTCAACATATTTTACATGACTGTTTTTGCCAATGTAGAAAGTGTGAATACCGTCATGCCGGCTGGCATCGTCTCCGCTGTTATGGATTCCGCATCCGGCTACGATGGTAACATCACAGTCATCGCCTACATGAAAATCATTGTATACCATTTCTGTAAGTCCGCTTTGACTAAGTACTACCGGGATATGAACACTTTCTTTTTTGGTGCCGGATTTAATTACAATATCGATACCTTCCTGGTCATCTTTGGTAACAATATCAATATTGGCAGTTGTATTTCTTCCTGCGCTGGCGCCATTGGCGCGAATATTATAGGCTCCGGAAGGAACCTCGTGCAGGTCGGCAACCTGCTCTAATAATGTTTTTTGTATTTCGTCCATAGTTTCCTCAATTCTGAATCTGCACGTCCACAGATTTTATTGATAAAATTTGCAGCTTCCCGTACCGTTTAAAAGTTCGGGAAGAATTTCATTTTTAGTTCCCTGTGCTTTTACAACACCGTTTGCAATAACAACAATCTCGTCGGCAATATTTAAAATTCGCTCCTGGTGAGAGATGATAATCAGGGAATTATCACTGGTTTCATGCAGTTCTTCAAATACCTTAATAAGATTGTTGAAACTCCACAGGTCAATGCCGGCCTCAGGCTCGTCAAAGACGGATAGAGGAGTATTACGTGCAATGATAGTGGCAATTTCAATACGTTTCAGCTCGCCGCCGGACAAACTGCCGTCCACGTCGCGATTGATGTAATCTCTGGCACACAGGCCTACCTTGGAGAGATAATCGCAAGCGCCTGCTGTACTCAGCTTGCCGGCACCGCCGGCCGATAAGGCCAGTAGGTCTTTTACCTTAATGCCTTTGAAGCGGACGGGTTGCTGAAAAGCAAAACTGATACCCAAATTTGCGCGTTCGGTTATATTCATATCAGTAATGTCGGTACCATTCCATATAATGCGGCCGGAAGTGGGATGTTCAATACCCATAATTAATTTGGCCAATGTTGATTTGCCGCCACCGTTAGGACCGGTGATGGCGGTGAAAGTATGATCTTTCAGAGTCAGGTTGATGTTTTTGATAATCTCTTTGGTTCCGGCAGATCCATCGTCTACCTGGAAGGAGAGATTTTGCAATTCCAACATTTGACTTCCTCCTTAGAATTTTTCAATAAAACAATGTAGTTCCGTATAGTAGAAACCACTTCATAATAGTATAGCACAAAACATATAAAAACTATACTATTTTTTATGAGAATTATTTTTATAAAAGGTATTGACATTTTGCAACAAACCAGTTAAAATATAATTCGTTGCAGGAAATCCTGTTACAATGTGCGTTTAGCTCAGCTGGATAGAGCGTTTGGCTACGGACCAAAAGGTCGGGAGTTCGAATCTTCTAACGCACAGTATTAAAAACCTCGTAAACTTAATGGTTTGCGAGGTTTTTTCATTCTTTATAGCAAAAAAAGAAAAGTGTGGCTGTTATTGTATTTTGCATTCTTTTTATAAAAAATTTAGAAATCCTTTCTTTTCTTATTATTTACGGGTATAGAAGTAAGTGGTAAAATAATGTGGTATAGGAGAATGGATAATGAACAAGCAAGAGTTTATAGACAGGCTTACAGCAGCCCTAAACGGACGAATTCCTGCACCGCAGGTTGAGGATACAATTCAATACTATCAGGATTATATTAATACTCAGATTCGTAGTGGTAAAAGTGAAACTGAGGTTATGAGTGCATTGGGTGATCCCAGATTGATAGCAAGGACGATTATAGAGACAGCACAACCGACAGGCGAGTCCGGTACAGCATATAATACAACGGACAATTACCGTCGGGATACTTATGAGAATAGCAATCGTAGTAATTATAAAGCTTATCAGGATAACAACAATCAGACAGTGTATAAATCATTTCGGATGCCCGGTTGGTTAGTTGCTATTTTGATTTTTTTGGTAGTTATTTTAGTGTTAAGCGTGGTGTTTCGTGTGTTGGCATTCCTGGCACCCGTTATCATTGTAGTAACAGTAGTAATGTTTTTAGTAAAGCTGTTCAGGGACTGGCTGAATTAGCATCCTATAAATTTGGTTTTAAATTCCATAATTTTGTGGGATAAAAGATTTGTTTTTATGACATACTACTCCTGTAACTAATAACAAACAGGAGGGATTTAATATGTCCAACAACAATAATAAGAACAACGATAATAACAAGTTCAACAACAATTATTCTGAGAACAATCAGAACTGCAAGAACAGCCAGAACAACAATCAGAATAATAACCAGAACAATAATCAGAACAACCAGAACAATAACCAGAAGAACAACAACTTCTAATATTGTCCGGTTTGGCTGATATTAAGGCAAGGGGCGTCTTAGACGTCCCTTTTTACTTTACAGAAGATTGGAAAACAGTTATACTTAAATAGAGTATGCCTATCAATATTTGAAGGCAGAATAATAAGAAGAGGATACAATATGCGAAGATTTGAATTGATTGCACCCTGCCATTTTGGCATGGAGGCAATTTTAAAAAGAGAAATTATTGATCTGGGATATGATGTGACAGAGGTAACCGATGGAAGGATTACCTTTTATGGTGATGAGGAGGCACTTTGCCGAGCCAATATTTTTCTGCGCACGGCAGAGAGAATCCTGATTAAAGTAGGCAGCTTCCATGTGGAGAGCTTTGAGGAGCTGTTTCAAGGAACCAAAGCGCTTCCCTGGGAGGAATACATACCTGTAAACGGCAAATTCTGGGTGACTAAGGCTGCCAGTGTAAAATCGAAGGTGTTTAGTCCCTCCGATATTCAATCTGTTATGAAGAAGGCTATGGTAGAACGATTAAAGGATGTTTACCATGTCAATTGGTTTGCGGAGGATGGAGATTCTTTTCCGATTCGGGTTTTTCTTATGAAAGATGAAGTTACTGTAGGGTTGGATACCACCGGAGAATCCCTACACAAGCGAGGATATCGTAAGCTTACGGCTAAGGCTCCTATTGCGGAGAATCTGGCGGCATCGCTGATTATGCTTACACCATGGAACGGAAGCCGGATTTTGGTGGATCCTTTTTGCGGAAGCGGCACTTTTCCCATTGAGGCGGCGATGATGGCGGCTAATATGGCGCCGGGTATGAATCGCAGTTTTACTGCAGAGAATTGGAAACACATTGTAGGTAAGAAGATATGGTATGATACTCTGGATGAGGCCAGAGAACTTGTGGATTTGAATGTTGAAACGGATATCCAGGGATATGATATTGATGAAAATATGGTGGATATTGCAAGACAGAATGCCAAGTTGGCAGGCGTGGACAAGCTGATTCATTTTCAGCGCAGAGGTGTTGAACAGCTTAGTCATCCCAAGAAATATGGATTTATCATTACAAACCCTCCTTATGGTGAGCGTTTACAGGACAAAAATGAGATGCCTGCACTTTACAAAACCATTGGAGAGCGTTATGCAATGCTGGATTCCTGGAGTATGTATCTGATTACTGCTTATGAACAGGCAGAACGTGATATAGGACGTAAGGCGGATAAAAACCGTAAAATTTACAATGGAATGATGAAGACTTATTACTATCAGTTTCAGGGCCCGAAGCCACCTCGCAGAAAGGATTAACAAATGGCAGAAGGAGAAAAGTTTAACTGGCGTCTTACCGCAGTCTGGTGGATGATATTGCTTGTGGGAGCCATGTATCTTATGCTTATGACTGCCACGAAAAAGACGATTGTGATTGCAGACAGTTCTAATGGCAAAGAGACTGCAGGAGAGCAGTATGCTGTGCGACAGGAACTTTTGTTGGAGTCTGTTGTGAATGAGGATGGAGCATTCTGGATTCCTTTGGAGAAAAATACCAAGGCCGGAAATGTTGTGGTTGAGAATTCATATCAGGACAGAGAATTACGAATTTTTATAGGTGGGGCTCAGGAACAGTTTTATGAAAACTGTGTAGTACAGGGAGCCGTGGAGACCATTGTAAAGGCGGATTATGAAATACAGCGCAGTGGAGTGCTTATTCGGCTGCAGATGGATAGTGTTTATGAATTTCAGACCAGTATGGATGGTGAAATTCTAAAGATTCAATCTAATAAACCACAGGAACTGTATTCCATGGTAGTAGTCATTGATCCGGCAGAGTGTGATAAGATATCTTTGACGGAGAATGGAACGGAAGCGGAGGAAGTGACTCTTGCAGTGTGCCGACTACTTTCAGAGCAGTGGGATATGGAGGGTGTTAAACTCTATTTTACGCGAACAGCAGAGCGTTCAGCTTCAGACGAGGAGCGAAAGGCTTTATCGGATGCGGTGGAGGCAGATGTTTATATCCGGCTGGATGTGGCAGAGGCGGAGGATTCGTCATTATATGGTATTCGCGGGTGTTATAATGAGGAGTATTTTATTCCTGATTTTGGAAATGTGGAACTTGCGGATATACTTACCAGAAACGTTACGGTAGCCGCTGATAACCGGGCGGTAGGACTGGCGGTTGCAGAAGACAAAGAGAATGTTTTGTATAAGCTGGAAATACCGGCTGCAAGCATTGAATTGGGCTATTTAAGCAATGAAAAAGAATGTCTTCTGATGGGACAGGAGACTTACCGACAAAAATTGGCCGACGGTGTCAAGGCGGCTGTCAAGGAGGTTTATAGCAATTATTATGAGTAAAGCATATAATAAAATTATTTTTGCTACCGGCAATGCCGGCAAAATGAAGGAAATACGCATGATTCTGGCAGATATGGGATTGGAGATTTATTCCATGAAGGAAGCCGGAATTACTGTGGAGGTGGAGGAAAACGGAGCTACCTATGAGGAAAATGCGCTTATAAAGGCCAGAGCCATTGCAGCAACTTTGGAAGCTGCCGGCGCAGTGGTATTGGCAGATGATTCCGGTTTGGAAGTAGATTATCTGAATTGTGAGCCGGGAATTTACTCGGCGAGATACATGGGAGAGGATACTCCTTACAGTGTGAAAAACGCCAATCTCATTGAGCGTCTGACCGGTGTGGAGGATGAGAAACGTACAGCACGATTCGTGTGTGCCATTGCAGCGGTTCTTCCGGGCGGTGAGGAACTTACCACAAGAGATTGTATAGAGGGGCAAATCGGTTATGAGGAAAAGGGAAGTAACGGATTTGGCTATGATCCTATTTTCTATGTGCCGGAATTTGATAAAACAACGGCAGAACTTACCGAGGAAGAGAAGAATAAAGTAAGTCACAGAGGAAAAGCTCTGCGTCTTATGAAAGAGGAGCTTAAAAAGTATGAAAGTACTGATTGTTAGTGATACTCACCGCAAAAATGATGTTTATTTAAATTTAGTGGAATTGCATAAGCCGGACATGGTAATTCATTGTGGAGATGCGGAAGGAGCAGAGTACCTGCTTACGGAGGCTGCAGATTGTCCGGTGCACATTGTACTGGGCAATAATGATTTTTTTTCTGAATTGCCGAGAGAACTGGAAATTGAAGTAGGCGGTTATAAGGTGTGGGTGACTCATGGACATAATTATTATGTTTCCATGGGGAATGAAACAATCAAGCGGGAAGCGATTGCCAGAGGAGTTGATATCGTCTGCTATGGGCATACCCATAGACCGGTAATTGATTTGGATGAAGAGGTGGTTGCTCTTAATCCGGGGAGTCTTTCTTATCCCAGACAGGAGAACCGACGCCCTTCCTACATAATTATGGAGATTGATAGCAAAGGCGAGAGACATTTTACGATAGCATATGTATAAAGAAAATGGGAAACCCTGATAAAATCAAGGTTTCCCACTAAAAAATGTAGTCGGGGTGACAGGATTCGAACCTGCGACCCCCTGGTCCCAAACCAGGTGCTCTAGCCAAACTGAGCCACACCCCGCTGTGCATGTCGCGCATAGGCTATTATAAACTAACTGCTTTCCTCATGTCAAGAGAAAGAATCAAATCAAAAAATTTAAAAAAGTTTTGCTAACCTGTTGACAAATGAAACAGAATAGGATAGAATACTATTTGTTGTCGAATGACACATGTGTCCATAGCTCAGCTGGATAGAGCAACGGCCTTCTAAGCCGTGGGTCGGGGGTTCGAATCCCTTTGGGCACATTAGAACATCTTGATTTATTGGGGTGTTCAAGGCATACAGTTTTTGTATGTTCTATATGGTGGGTATAGCGCAGTTGGTTAGCGCGCCAGATTGTGGCTCTGGAGGCCATGGGTTCGAATCCCATTATCCACCCTTTAGCTGTGTATGTTTGGTGCAACAGTATAGGGCTATCGCCAAGCGGTAAGGCACAGCACTTTGACTGCTGCATTCGCTGGTTCGAATCCAGCTAGCCCTGTTTGTCGAGCAAGGTTCTTGCTCGATTCTTTCATATTTGGAGTATGGAGCACTAGCTCAGTCGGTAGAGCACCTGACTTTTAATCAGGTTGTCGGGGGTTCGAATCCCCCGTGCTTCACTAAAAGCGGTATCATTCCATTTGGAAGATACTTTTTTTTTAGCATTTTACGGAAGAGAGGAAGATTTATATGGCTGATGCACAAGTAGTTCACAATACTGCACCACAGGAGAATAAGATGGGAGTTATGCCGGTTAATAAGCTGCTTATTTCCATGTCATTGCCCATGATGATTTCTATGCTGGTACAGGCATTATACAATATTGTAGACAGTATTTTTGTATCTCAGATTAATGAGTATGCATTGAGAGCTGTGTCACTGGCGTTTCCGGTGCAGAGTCTGATGATCGCTGTGTCAGTAGGTACTGCCGTTGGCGTAAACGCATTTTTGTCCAGAACCTTAGGTGAGAAAAATTATGAGAAGGCAAATGTTATAGCAATCAATGGAATCTTTCTTGCGTTTGTGGGAGCTGCGCTTTTTGCAGTACTTGGTCTATTGATTGTCGGCCGTTTTTTGCCAGTCAGACGGATATTGTGGAGGTACAGGACTATGGAGTGACTTATATTACGCTTTGTTGTCTGTTAAGTATCGGAATATTTGCCCAGACTATTTTTGAACGTCTTCTACAGGCAACAGGTAAGACATTCTATACCATGATTACTCAGGGCACCGGTGCGATTGTCAATTTGATTCTGGACCCGATTATGATTTTTGGTCTGTTTGGAATGCCTGCCATGGGGGTTGCGGGTGCGGCTTTGGCAACGGTAATCGGTCAGATAATAGCTGCCGGATTGGCATTGTTTTTTAATATAAAGTACAATAAAGAAATACACTTTACATTGAAAGGATTTCGTCCGAACTGGAGTCTGATTGGGCAGATTTACAAGGTGGGGGCGCCTTCCATAGTGGTGCAGTCCGTGGGCTCTGTAATGACTTATGGAATGAATCTGATACTGGAAAGCTTTGGTGCAGCTCAGACGGTATTTGGTGTATATTTTAAATTACAGAGTTTTGTATTTATGCCGGTATTTGGCCTGAATAATGGTATGGTTCCCATCATTGCCTATAATTATGGTGCGGGTAAAAGAGACCGTGTGATTAAGACCATTCGAAGTAGTGTATTCTTTGGCATGGGCATCATGCTTATAGGACTTTTGGTGATGGAATTATTCCCGGCGCAGCTGATTGGATTTTTCAATGCAACAGATGAACTTCTTGTT